>CAIKZV010000057.1 GCA_903831925.1 uncultured Burkholderiales bacterium | reverse complement strand
GCCGGGCTCGGGCTCCGACCTGGCCTCGCTCAAGACCCGCGCCGATCGCAAGGGCGACAAGTATGTTGTCAATGGCCAGAAGATCTGGACCACGCTCGGTCATTACGGCGACTGGATCTTCTGCCTGGTGCGAACCAACTTCGACACCAAGATCCGCCAGGAAGGCATCAGCTTTTTGCTGATCGACATGAAAACGCCGGGCATCACCGTGCGCCCGCTGATCCTGATGGACGGTGGCCATGAAGTGAACGAAGTCTTCTTCGAGAATGTCGAGGTGCCGGCTGAAAATCTGGTGCACGAAGAAGGCAAGGGCTGGACGGTGGCCAAGTACCTGCTCGGTCACGAGCGCATGGGCTCGGGCAATGTCGGTGCCTCAAAGCGCGAGATGCAGGCGCTGCGCGCGCTCGCCGCCTCCGAGACCAAGAACGGCAAGCCGCTGATGCAGGATCCGCGGTTTCGCGATCGCCTCACCCGCACCGAGATCGAGCTGCAGGCGCTCGAACTCACCTCGATGCGCTTTCTCGACAAGATGCGCCGCACCGGCCAGCCCCCGGGTGCCGATGTCTCGATGCTCAAGCTCAAGGGCAGCGAGATCCAGCAGTCGATCACCGAACTGATGATGCAGGCACTCGGCCCGGATGCCCAGCCCTTTGTCGGCGTGGACGAGGGCAGCGTCGATGCCTATCGCTCGCGCATGTCGCCGCGCTATTTCAACTATCGCAAGACGACGATCTATGCCGGCTCCAACGAGATCCAGCGCAACATCATTGCCAAGATGACGCTCGGGCTGTGAGCCTCTGAGCCTCTGAGCCTTAGGGGTCGGGTCTGACGCAGGTCTGATCGTGTGCAGGCATGGGCAAGGCGGTATCCGACATACAAAGGTGTTCCGCTTTGCATCGGCCTGACGGTTGCGCACTTGCGTTGCCCTATCGGCCTGACGGACACTGGCCGTCCCCGGCCGATCGAGGCTGATCGGTCACACAGCAGGAGCGAGACAAATGGATCTGGGTTATTCAGCGGAAGAGACGGCCTTCCGCAATGAAGTACGTGGCTGGCTCGCAGACAATCTGCCGGCAGATCTGCGCGAGAAGGTACTCGGTTATCAGCACTTGTCGAAAGAAGACATGGTGCGCTGGCACAAGATCCTTGCCGCAAAGGGATGGGCCGTGCCGCATTGGCCGGTCGAATGGGGCGGCACCGGTTGGGATATCACGCAGCGCTACATCTTCAACGACGAATTCGGTCTGGCCGGCGCACCCGGTATCGCGCCCTTCGGCCCGGCGATGTGCGCCTCGGTGCTGATGCGCTTTGGCACCGACGAACAGAAGAACCGCTTCTTGCCTGGCATTCGCAGCGGCGACGATTTCTGGGTGCAGGGCTATTCCGAGCCGGGCTCGGGTTCGGACCTCGCCTCGCTCAAGACCCGCGCCGAGCGCAAGGGCGACAAATACGTCGTCAATGGCCAGAAGATCTGGACCACGCTCGGCCACTACGGTGACTGGATCTTCTGCCTGGTGCGCACCGACCCGAATGCCAAGATCCGCCAGGAAGGCATCAGCTTCCTGCTGATCGACATGAAGACCCCCGGCATCACCGTGCGCCCGCTGATCCTCATGGACGGTGGCCACGAAGTGAATGAGGTGTTCTTCGACAATGTCGAAGTACCGGCCGAGAACCTGATCCACGACGAGAACAAGGGCTGGACGGTTGCGAAATATCTGCTCGGTCACGAGCGGATGGGCTCGGGTAATGTCGGCGCATCCAAGCGCGAATTGCAGACCCTGCGCGAGCTGGCGTCCAAGGAGATCAAGAACGGCAAGCCGCTGATGCAGGATGCGCGCTTTCGCGATCGCCTCACCCGCGTCGAGGTTGAAGTGCAGGCGCTCGAGCTCACGTCGCTGCGCTTTCTCGACAAGATGCGTCGCACCGGCCAGCCGCCGGGTGCCGACGTCTCGATGCTCAAGCTCAAAGGCAGCGAGCTGCAGCAGGCGATCACCGAATTGATGATGCAGGCGCTTGGGCCGGATGCTCAGCCCTTTGTCGGCGTCGAGGACGGCCATGTCGACGAGTATCGCGCCCGCATGGCACCGCGCTACTTCAACTATCGCAAGACTTCGATCTACGCCGGATCCAACGAGATCCAGCGCAACATCATCGCCAAGATGACTCTGGGCCTGTAAGGGCGAGGACAGCACAATGGATTTCGAATTTTCAGAAGAGCAGACCCAACTGGCCGAATCGCTGCGCAAGTATCTGGCCAATGAATACGACTTCGAAAAACGCAAGGCGATCGTCAAATCGGCCAGCGGTGTGAGCGATACCGTGTGGGCGACCTTTGCCGACATGGGCCTGACCGCACTTGCCCTGCCCGAGGCCGACGGCGGCTTCGGCGGCGGCGCGGTCGACCTGATGGCGGCGATGGAAGCCTGCGGCGAAGCGCTGGTGGTCGAGCCCCTGCTCGACAATGTTGGCCTGGCCGCGCGTCTGGTGGCGCGCGGCGGATCGGCTGCCCAGCGCGAAGCGCTGCTGCCGGGGCTGGTCGATGGTCGTCATCGTCTGGCCTTTGCCTACCTCGAGCACGGACGTCGCTACGAACTCGATGCACAGAAAACCACCGCCCGCGCGCAGGCCGGCGGCTGGGTGCTCGATGGCGAGAAGTCGGTGGTGATCGGTGCGCCGTCTGCGCGCGTGCTGATCGTGTCGGCCCATACCGCCGGCGTGGCCGGTCAGCCCGATGGCACGAGCCTGTTCCTGGTCGATGCCGACGCCCCGGGCGTGTCGATCAATGCCTGTCGCACGGTTGATGGCCAGCGTGCTGCCGACGTCACCCTCACCGGTGTGCAGCTGCCTGCCGAAGCCCTCATCGGGACGGCGGGCGGTGCGTTGCCGCTGATCGAGGAAGCGGTCGATTTCGCGACAGCATTGCTGTGCGCCGATGCGATCGGCACCATGAAGAATGCCAATGACGCGACCCTCGAATACCTGAAGACCCGCAAGCAGTTCGGTGCGCCGATCGGCTCGTTTCAGGCACTGCAGCACCGCATGGTCGACATGTATGTGGTGTGCGAGCAGGCCCGTTCGATGGCGATCTTTGCCGCGGCCAAGGTCGACGAAGGCGGTGACGCCGGTGCCCGCAAGCGTGCTGTGTCGGCCGCCAAGGTCAAGATCGCCGACGCAGCCCGTCAGGTCAGCCAGGAGTCGGTGCAACTGCACGGCGGCATGGGCATGACCGAGGAGCTGAAGGTCTCGCACAACTTCCGTCGCCTCACCATGATCGCGCAGCGCTTTGGTGACGCCGACCATCACCTCGAGCGTTACGCAACCTTCGACTGAGAGACGCCTGCCATGAAGCTCGCCAAGCAGCATCTGGATGTGGGGCTGTTTGCCCGCGAGATCGAACCACAGCTCGACTTCTGGGGGAACCGGGTCGGGCTGCATTTCGACCACATGCTCAAGCTTGGCGGCGGCATGCAGCAGCACCGCTTCGATGTGAACGGGTCGGTGCTCAAGGTGAACCACTCGCGCGATCCGCTGACCGAGACTCAGGCCTCGGGCATCGTCGGTCTGCGCATCGCCAGGCCAGGGCTCGATGCGCCGGCACCGATGTCCGATCCCGATGGCAATCGCCTGTCGCTGGTGCCCACCGGCCATGAAGGCGTGGTCGGCCTTGGCATCGAGCTGCGCGTGAACAACCGGGATGCGCATGAGCACTTCTGGCGCGAGGTGATGCAGTTCGCCTCGCCCTCACCGGGGGTCTATGTGTGCGGCGATTCGCGCATCCTGGTGATCGAGGAGGGCAAGGTCGGACGCGCAGAGAGCTGGCGCGGCGCAGGCTGGCGCTATATGACCGTGCAGATCACCGATTGTCTGGCAGAACATGCCGGCGTGCTTGAGCGTGGCGGCACCGAAGGGGCTGCCCCGCGCCGCATGGGCGAGGTGGCGGTGATCTCTTTCGTGCGCGATCCGGACGGCAATTTCATTGAGCTTTCGCAGCGGGCTTCACTGCTCGGCGGCTTGACGACGGCCTGAGTCGACAGCGGTCCGGAGTCGACAGCGGTCCGGAGTCGACAGCGGGCCTGCGCTAAAGGCCCAGGCCGTGGTTCTGCCGATTAAGGTTTGACAGCCTGCTTGGGCAGATGCACCGCGCCGGCGGTGGTGAGCGACTCGATCCGCGCAGCGTCGTAGCCGAGCTCCTCAAGCACCTGCCGACCGTGCTCGCCCAGCCAGGGCGCCGGTTGCGGAACATGCGCTTCGCCGCCCTTGAAGCGTGCCGCACCGCGCAGCAGACGCACCCGACCGAGTTCACCGTGATCGACTTCGACGATGCTGTCGTTGTGCAGGACCTGCGGATCGGTCAGCACGTCGTCGTGTTCATTGACGCGCCCGATCGGTGTGCCGGCGGCGCGCATGCGGGCCACGCACTCGTCGGTGTCTTGCTGTGCAGCCAGCGGCTCGAAGATCGCTCTCAGTTCGGGGCCGTGACGCGCGCGCATCGGCGTGGTGGCAAAGCGCGGATCCTCGGCGATTGAAGGGTCGCCGAAGCCTTCGCACATCGATTCGAATTCGTCCTGCTGCGGGGCCATGATCGCGACGAAGCCGTCGCGGGTCTTGTAGGGCCGCATGGTCATGCCAACCCGCGGAAAGCGATCGGGCGGCGAGTCCATGAAGAGATGGTTGTACATCGCATCGGGCCACTGGAAGGCGAGCGCGGCATCGAGCATCGACAGCTCGACCCGGCCGCCGCGGCCGGTGCGGCTGCGCGCAAACAGGGCGGCGGTGACCGCTTGCGCTGCGGTCAGACCGGTGAGCTTGTCGGCCAGCAGGGTCGAGACCAGCGCCGGGTCCTGGGTCTCGCGTTCGCGGTGCGACGCACACATGCCCGAGACTGCCTGAATCACCGCGTCATAGACCCGGCCATCAGCATAAGGGCCGGTCTGACCGAAACCGGTGATCGACAGATTGACCAGCATCGGATTGAGGTCTGCCAGGGTCTCGGCACTGAAACCGAGCCGGTCCATGGCACCCGGCCGGAAGTTTTCGACCAGCACATCGGCGCGGCGAATCAGGTCGGTGAGGACCTCGCGGGCGGCGTGCTGCTTGAGGTCGAGCACGATCGAGCGCTTGCCGCGATTGGCGGCGATGAAGGTGGCCGACATCTGGCCCTTGGCCGGTCCGATGCGTCGGCTCAGGTCGCCGCCAGGGGTCTCGACCTTGATCACTTCGGCGCCCTGGTCGGCCATGATCGCGGTGGCGATCGGGCCGGAGACCACGGCTGACAGGTCGAGGACCCGGATGCCTTCGAGAGGTTTCATGGCGTGCTTGCCTGCAGGAGTCAGAGGTTGACCAGGTCGCCGACGGCGACGTATTTGGTGCCGTCGAAGCGCTCGATCTGCATCGAGCGGATCAGGCGGTAATCGGTGGCGGAGGTATTGACCCGGATGCCCGGCAACAGCATCGGCAGGCTCAGGTCCTTGTAGGAGGTGACCTGTTTCATGACGTTTTCGCGGGTGAGGTTGTCGCCGCAGCGGCGAAGCGCCTCGGTCATCATCTGGCTGGCGTTGTAGGCCGCGACATTGACCCGGTCGAGTGCATCGGCCTCGGGGTAGTACTTCTTCATGAAGGCGAGGTACTCGCGCATGCCGGGATCGTTTTCGAAGCGCGGATCGCGCGGATCCTTGGTATAGGTGGCGGTGAGAATGCCGACCGATTTTTCGAGCCCGGCCGGCACCAGCGTGCTGCTGATGCCTGACGAGGTGCCGATCACATACTGCGTGGGCTTCCAGCCGATCTCGTAGGTCTTGCGGATCGCCTGCGAGGATTGCTTGGCCAGCGCGACGATGAAGAGCACGGTGGCGTTCGAGGCCTTGAGCGTGAGGACCTGCGAGTCGACGGTCGGGTCGGTGGCTTCATAGCCCGCCTCGGCGACGATCTTGCCGGTCTGGCTGCCCAGGCCTTCTTTGAAGCCTTTCACGAAATCGCGGCCGTAGTCGTCGTTCTGAAAGAGGATCGCGATCGTGGCATTGGGCTGCGTCTTGAGGACATGCTCGGCATAGACCCGGCCTTCGGTGTGATAGCTCGGCAGCGACGACAGCGACCAGGGTGAGCCCTTCGGGTCGATGAAGCGGCTGGCGCCGGTCGACAGAAAGAGATGCGGGATGCCCTTGCTGTTGAGGTATTTCTGGATCGCGGCATTGGGCGCGGTGCCGAGCTGCCCGAACATGAAGAGCACTTCGTCGGACTCGACCAGCTTGCGGGTCATCTCGACCGCCTTGGGCGGGCTGTAGCCGTCGTCAAGCGAGAGGTAAGTGATCTTGCGGCCATTGATGCCGCCGTCTTCATTGATCTTGCTGAACCAGGCCGCCTGGGTCTTGGCCATCGTGCCGTAGTTGGACGCCGGACCACTGTAGGGAATGGTGTTGCCGATCCTGATCTCGGTGTCCGAGGCGCCGGTGTCGTACTTTTTTTGTGACCGGGCCAACCTCGGCATCGAAAGCATCGCGGTGGTGCCAAGCGCGGCGCTCAGCACGAGGCGGCGATTAGCCGTCGGGCGTCGGGACATGTCTCTTCCTTTTTATTATCGGCAGGTTCTGGCCTGCCGGATGACGCGACAGCTCAATAGGGGGTCCAGGCGTTACCCATGAAGTAAGGATTGGCGTAGTCGGGCGCCATCATTCGTCCCTGGTAATAGGGGTAGTAGGGGTCGGTATTGATGACCTGGATATCGGCGCCGGCACAGCCGCATCCGATGATGAGTAACAGGGCGGCAAGCGTGAGGCTGGCGGTGCGACGCAGGATAGGGGGCATCTCAGGATCCTTAGTGAAGCCTGCAAGGTTAACCCATCTGGTCTCATGACGATCCCGAAGCCTCAGCAGGTCAGTCCCCAGGCAAACGAGGCCATCGAGAGCATGCCGTAGCGTGTGTCGCCATCAAACACCACCAGCGGGTCGTCGGCATGGCTGGCACCCGCAGCGACCAGCAGCGGCAGGAAATGCTCTTCGGTCGGATGCGCCCTGAGGGCTTGCGGCGCCAGCGTCCGGTAGTGGCCCAGGGCGTCGAGGTCGCGCCGTCGACTGCAGGCCTGGACCCATCCGGTGAACTCGTCTACATAGGGCTCGACCGCAGTGCGCGGACCCCGAAACTCGGCGAGGTTGTGGGTCATGCTGCCCGATCCGACGATGGCAATGCCTTGCTCGCGAAGCGGGGCCAGCACGCGCCCGAGCGCCAGCGACTGCGGCGCGTCGAACGACAAGGGAAGCGAGAGCTGAAAGACCGGCAGGTCGGCCTGTGGCCGCAGATGCATCATCGGCACCCAGGCGCCGTGATCCAGACCCCGCTGCGAATCGAGCGTGGCGGGCCAGCCGGCGTCCTCGAGCAGCTTGAGTGTGGTGACGGCGGTCTGCGGATCGCCGGCCGCCGGATAGCGCAGCTGGTAGAGGGCGGGCGCAAAGCCGCCGAAATCGTGAATCGTCTGCGGATGCTGTGTGGACATCACCGTGAGCGCGTCGGTCTGCCAATGCGGCGAGACGATCAGCACGCTGCGAACCTCGGTCAGCGTTGCGCCGATCTGGCGCAGTCTGGCACCGAGCAGACCCGGTTCGAGCGCGAAGGTCGGCGCGCCATGGGAGATGAAGAAGGCCGGGGCTAATGCGCCGGCCGATGGCGATGCAGTCATTGTCGTTCCTCCATTGCTTGAAACCGGGGCGCCGGTGGCGGCGTAAGATTGGCCGAAACACGTCGACCGTTCCTGTTCATCGACCGCGGTTCAACGCGGTTCTCGGCGGTTCATCGCGATGTTCACCACGATCACTGTCCAAAGCGCCCTTGTGAGGGATTTCAGACCATGCCGTTATTGTCCGTCGATCTGGGCATCATCGAAGGGTATTACGGCCGGCCCTGGAGCTGGCGGCAGCGCTCGCAGGTGATCGCGACGCTGGCACCTCATGGCTATCGCTTTTTTCTGTACGCGCCCAAGGCGGCCGGACTGCTGCGACGCGGCTGGCGCGATCCGGTGCGCGAGTCCGACCTCGACGACCTTGCTGCGTTTGCCGGGCACTGTCGTTCGCTGGGGGTTCGCTTCGGTGTCGGGCTGTCGCCTCACGAGTTTGACGATTCGCCGGACAGCCCCGACTGGGGGCGGCTGGCGGCGCGGCTGCAGCTGCTCGACTCGGCGGTCGGCATCGATGAACTCGCGCTCCTCTTTGACGACATCCGCGGCGATGATCCGACACTCGCCGCCCGCCAGGCCACGATCGCGGCCTTCGTGGGTGAGCGCACGCGGGCCGGGCGCCTTTACGTGTGCCCGAGCTACTACAGCGACGATCCGGTGCTCGATCGGGTGTTCGGCCGTCGCCCGCCAGGCTATCTCGAGCAGCTGGGGCGTCTGCTCGATCCGGCGGTGGCGGTCTTCTGGACTGGCGAGGAAGTGTGTTCGCGCGAATATGGCGCAGCACATCTGCGTGAGCTGGCTCAGACGCTCGGACGCAAGCCGGTGCTGTGGGACAACTATCCGGTCAACGACGGCCAGCGCATGTCGCAGTCATTGCACCTGCGGGCCTCGACCGGTCGGCCGGCGGCCAATGCACCGCTGCTGGCCGGTCATGCGATCAACCCGGCGCTGCAGCCGGTCCTGGGATGCATTGCGGCGATCACGCTGGCCGCGCGCTACCGGCTGGGTGATGACCGCTATGCCTACGGCGCGGCGCTGCGCCAGGCCAGCCGCGAGGTGCTCGGCGAGGCGCTGGCCGAACAGGTGGTGGGCGATCTGATTGCCCTGCAGGACACCGGCCTTGATCGTCTGGGCGAACAGGCGCGGGTGCTGCGCGCACGCTACGCCGCCATCGACCACGACGGCGCCCGCGAGATCGTGGCCTGGCTCGACGGTGCCTGGCGGATCACCGACGAGATCGTGCGGACCCAGTAAAGGGATGCAGCGCGCCGGTCAGGCTGCGGGCTTGACCCAGGTGAACAGGCGCATCGGCGGAATATTGAGCAGCTCCCACTCGCGCTTGGGTTCGCCCAGGTAAGGAATGGTGCGGTCGGCCACGCGCGGCGTCCATTGATAAGCGACGAAGCGTCCGCCGGGGGCCAGCGACGCGGCGATCGCGGCGGCGATCCGGTCGCCGACAGCCTCGGGCATGGTCGAAAACGGGATGCCCGAGATGATCGCGTCGGGCGCGGGCAGGCGATGCGCGGCGATCAGTTCGGCCAGTTTTTCGGCGCTGGCGCATTCGGACTGCAGGCGCGCATCGATCACATTGCGGCGCACATGCTCATGACACTCGGGATTCATCTCGATGGTGAGCAGCCGGGCCTTGGGCGACATCTGACCCAGCAGGAGGCGGGTGCTGCCGCCGGTGCCGGGACCGAGTTCGACGACGCACTTGGCTTCGCTCACTCGCGCATTCTTTGCGGCCCGCCCGATCAGAAACCGGGAACTCGGCACGATCGCTGCTGTGGCATTCGGGTCGCGAAGGAAGGCCTTCAGAAATTCAAGTGCATCGGAGAGGCTGCTTGCCGATGCGGTCGGCAGGGATGAGGCCGGGTTGTCGAGCTGACGCATTCTGACTCCTGAAAAATGGCTGCAATGATTGGCCATTGCAGACGTAAGACAATTTTTCAGGATGCCAGCCGAAGATGACGGTTTTGCGGTGGTCAGTTCGCCTGCAGCAGCAGGCCGCAATCGGCGTCGAGCTCGTCGGCGCTGGCGGCGAGCGGGTCGCGCGGCGCGAGTCGGTGGGCGAGGACCAGTCGCGCGAGCGTGGCCCGCTGCGGCAGCCGGGCCTGGCGCGCCTCCCATCGCAATCCGGCCATCGTCACCACGTGATACAGCCCCGAGGCTGCCTGACGGGCCAGATGCGCATGGTCGTGCGCGGCGGCATCGGCGGCCAGTGTAAAGGCGCGGTCGATCGCCTGGGCCTGCGCGGTGGCGAACTCGGGGCCTGCGGGCTCGCCATCGGCGATCAGGGCATCGACGTGGGCACGCAGCGCCGGCAGCGCGTTGTCGCGTCGGATGGCGCGCAGGACGTCGAGGGCCACGATGTTGCTGGTGCCTTCCCAGATCGAGCCGAGGTGCGAATCGCGCAGCAGCCGGGCGTCGGACCATTCTTCGATATAGCCGCAGCCGCCGCGCACTTCCATCGCGTCGCCGGTGACCCGCCGTGCATCGCGGCAGGCTCGGAACTTGATCAGCGGCGTGAGGATGCGTGCGAGTGCGGCGGCACCGGCTTCGCCCGCGTCGGCCCGGGCCAGCGCCTTGGCCGTCTGAAAGACCATGGTGCGGGCCTGCTCGGTCGGCAGCATCATCTTGAGCAGTTGCCGGCGCATCAGGGGCAGCTCGATCAGCGATTTGCCGAAGGCCACCCGGTGACGGGCCACATGCAAGGCTTCGGTGAGCGCGCGGCGCATCAGGCCGGCCGCCCGCACGCCATTGGACAGGCGCGAGTTGTTGACCATGTCGGCCATCTGCTGAAAGCCGCGACCGCGCTCGCCGACCAGCCAGGCGGTGGCCCCTTCGAGGCGGATCTCGCCGCTGGCCATCGAGCGCGTACCGAGCTTGTCCTTCAGGCGCAGGATGCGATAGCGGTTGGGTGTGCCGTCGGGCAGGGTGCGCGGCAGCAAAAAGAGCGAGACGCCCTTGAGGCCGGGGTGCGAGTCGGGTGATTCGCTGCGGGCCAGCACCATGGCAAAGCCGGCGTCCGGGTTGGAGCAGAACCACTTGTCGCCCTGCAGCGCCCAGCTCGCGTCGGGGCGCTGCTGTGCGAGGGTGGCGGTGCTGGCCACATCTGAGCCCGCGCCCTGCTCGGTCATGAACATCGCGCCCTGGTGCAGGGCATCGAAGTCGAGGGCGGTGAGCAGCGGCAGGCAGCGTTCGACGAGTTCGGGCTCGCCATAGCGGCGCAGCGTGCGGGCGAGCGAGTCGGTCATCGAGACCGGGCAGCACAGACCGAATTCGGCCTGCACCAGCAGATAGGTGAGGGCATATTTGGCGGCCGCCGGCATGGCCTGCGGCCAGCCGAGCACGCCCGGGCGATGCGACATCGCCGCCAGACCGAGATCGCAATAAGCGATGCGTTCCATCTCGACATAGGCCGGATGCTTGATCACTCGCGATTCGTCGGCGCCGCGGCGGTTGCGCACCGACAGGGTCGGCGGGTGCTTGTCGCTGATCGAGGCGAGCTCGTCGAGCGGCCCGCCGGCCAGTGCGCCGAGCCGGTCGAAATGCGGCTCAAGATGGGTAAAGAGCGCCGGCGGCAGATAGAGCCCGAAGAGCGCTGCAGCCATCGGATCGGCCCGGTAGAGATTGCTGCCGCGGGCATCGGGGATGGCATCGGCGCCGACCGCCGCGGTGGCGCTCGCCTGAGTCGGTCTGTGGGGGCTGCTCAGATCCATCGCGCAGGCCGCCTCAGTCGACGATCGCGCCCGAGGCCTTGACGATCGGGCCCCAGCGGTCACGGTCGGTCTTGATCACCTTGGCGAATTCTTCGGGGGTGCTGGTCCATTGTTCGAAGCCGGCGGCCGACATGCGCTCACGAATCTCGGGCGAGCGGATAGCCTGGATCAGCGCCTCATTGAGCTTCTGGGCGATCGGCTTGGGAATGCCGGCCGGCCCGACGATGCCGAACCACAGGTCGCTGCCGACATCTGAAAAGCCTTTGACGCCCGACTCGGCCATGGTCGGAATCTGCGGATAAAACGGTGAACGCTTGTCGCTGCTGACCGCGAGCACGCGCACCCGACCGGCATTGACCGAGGGCATTGCGGTGATCGGAATGTCGAACATGAAGGTGATATTGCCGGCGATGACATCGGCCAGTGCCGGCGCGCTGCCCCGATAGGGGATGTGCTGCATCGGCGCACCGGTGACCACCTTGAGCGCCTCGCCCGAGAGGTGGTTGGACGAGCCGTTGCCGGCCGAACCGAAGGTGACCTTGCCCGGATTGGCTTTGGCATAGGCCACCAGTTCGGCGACGGTGGTGACCGGAATTTTCGGATTGACCACCAGCACGTTCACATAGCGCACCGCCAGCGTGAGTGGGGTGAAGTCGCGGGTGGTGTCATGCGGCAGACGCGCGCCGTAGAGATGCGGATTGATCGAATGCGTGCCGGTGGTGGCCAGGCCGATGGTGTAGCCGTCGGGCGCCGATTTGGCGATGCGATCCATGCCGATCGAGGCACCGGCACCCGGGATGTTCTCGACGACGACCGGCTGACCCAGGATCTCGGAGAGCTTTTGCGCAACCGGCCGGGAAAACGAGTCGGTCGGGCCGCCGGGGGGGAAGGGCACGATCCAGCGCATCGGTTTGCTGGGGAAGGTGGCGGCGGTCTGGGCGAAGGCCGGCTGCGGCAGCAGGCCTGCACCGATCGCGCCGAGCGCGCCGGCGCTCAGCGATCGGACAACGGTACGGCGCATTCCTGGGTGCTTCTCAATCACGAGTCTCTCCTGTCGGTTTCCGGTTTCCGGTGTCGGGCTGGCGGGCGCCCTGGTCATTCAAAGGGCAGTTCATCCCACCAGGGGTAAAAGCTCGGCATGTCGGTCGAGACCTTGTTCGGGAACACCGGGGCTCGCTTGTCCAGGAAGGCGGCGACGCCCTCGCGGACATCGGCCGACTGGCCGCGCGACTGGATCGCCCGGCTGTCGATGCGGTGCGCCATCATCGGATCGGCGGCGCTGGCCATGCGCCAGAGCATCTGGCGGGTCATGGCAACCGAGACCGGCGCGGTGTTGTCGGCAATCTCGCGGGCCAGGGCGCGGGCCGCCGGCAGCAGGTCTTCCGGGGCGTGCAGCGATCGGACGAGGCGCTCGCGATGGGCTTCGGCCGCATCGAAGACCCGACCGGTGAAGCACCATTCGAGCGCTGATTGCATGCCGACCAGCTTGGTGAGGAACCAGGTCGAGGCCGCCTCGGGGGTGATGCCGCGGCGCGAAAACACGAAGCCGAAACGTGCGCCGGTCGAGGCCATGCGGATGTCCATCGGCAGTTGCATGGTCATGCCGATGCCGACGGCTGCGCCGTTGATGGCGCCGATCACCGGCTTGAGGCTGCGAAAGATGCGAAGGGTGACCAGGCCGCCGCCGTCGCGATAGACGTCGCCCACGCGGGTTTCTTCGCGCGCCGATTCGGCGCGATTGGCGTAATCGAAGGTCTTGCCACCGGCCGACAGGTCGGCGCCGGCACAGAAGGCGCGCCCTGCGCCGGTCACGATCACCACGCGCACTGCGTCGTCGGCGTCGGTGGCATCGAAGGCCGCGATCATGTCGTCACGCATCTGCGTGGTGAAGGCGTTCATCTTCTCGGGACGATTGAGGGTGATCGTGGCGATGCCGTCGGTCACGTCGTAGAGGAGGGTTTCGAAGGTCGGGGCGGGCATGTAGGGGGTCTCCGGATGAATTGCGGATCGTCGGTGGCGATCGTCTGCGAGCCCGATTATCGCCGGTTTGCGCGCCGGTCGCCTGGCCGGGCCCGGCTGCACCGGCGGCATCGGGCGGTGGCGATCTGGTCGGCACAGGCATCACCGGCGTCGGCGAGCCGCCCTGCCCTGCCGTTGCGCAGCGTTTTGACATCAATTTGTCATTAAAAAGACTTTTGATGGACATCGAATTGCCATGCTTTTGCCATATTCGGTCGCCAGACTCCCGCGGTGCAAACCGCTCCTGCCATTCAGATCCGCTCGCTGAGCAAACGCTTCGGCGACCACCTCGCGCTTGATCGCGTCGATCTGACGGTTGCGCCCGGCGAGATGGTGGCCCTGATCGGTGCCTCCGGTTCCGGCAAATCGACCCTGCTGCGGCATGTCGCCGGCTTCGTCGGCGCCGATCCGGGCAGTGGCCCGCTGACGGTTCTGGGGCGCAGCATCCAGGAAAACGGCCGGCTCGCATCGGATGTGCGCGAGCAGCGCCGGCGCATTGGCTTCGTGTTTCAGCAGTTCAATCTGGTGAGCCGCCTGTCGGTGCTGACCAACGTGCTCACCGGGCAGTTGCCGGCGATGCCTGCCTGGCGCGCGCTGACCGGGCGCTTCACCGATGCCCAGCGGCGCGCCGCACTTGAGGCGCTCGATTCGGTGGGCATCGTCGAGCGCGCCCTGCAGCGGGCGTCGACCCTGTCGGGCGGACAGCAGCAGCGGGCTGCGCTGGCGCGTGCGCTGGTCCAGGGTGCCGAGATCCTGCTGGCCGATGAGCCGGTGGCCTCGCTTGATCCGGAGTCGTCGCGCCGCGTGATGGAGTTGCTCGCAGGCCTCAACCGTGAGCGCGGCATGACCGTGCTGGTCTCGCTGCATCAGGTCGAACTCGCGATGCGCTATTGCCCGCGCACGGTGGCGCTGCGCGGCGGGCGCATCGTTCATGACGGACCGTCGGCCGAGCTGAGCGTCGCCCAGTTGCGTGAGCTGTATGGGTCGGAGGCCGACGAACTCTTTGCACCGGCGCCGGTCGACTCAGCCAGCGCGCCTCGAGCGCCTGATTTTTCGGCCGGTGTGGCGTCGGTCGCCTGATGGTCACTGCCCTGAAGCCCCGGCCCGGCAGCATCGGAGCTGCAATGTCGCGTCACCTTTGCAAGCCTGCCTTTCGCAATCATCCACAGGAGCCTCTCAT
>CAIKZV010000056.1 GCA_903831925.1 uncultured Burkholderiales bacterium | reverse complement strand
TGCACGCGAGGCGCTCGAGGCCGCTTATCGCGACCGCGGCTATCTTGGCGTGTCGGTGCTGATTCCGCAGCAGCAGGTCAAAGACGGTGTGGTGCGCCTCGAAGTGGTCGAGGCCAAAGTCAACCGCACCCGCGTCAAAGACGCCCAGTACACCTCGCCGGCCTGGGTGCGCGGGCAGCTGCCTTCGGTGGCCGAAGGCACGGTGCCGAATTTCAACCGATTCGAGTCCGAGCTGGTGGGCCTGAACCGGATGAACCTGCTCACCGCCACGCCGCTGCTGCGCCCGGGTGCCGATGCCGGTGCGCTCGATGTCGACGTGCTGGTCGAAGACCGCAAGCCCTGGGCGCTGATCGTCGATCTGAACAACAATGCCGCGGTCAATACCAAGCCCCTGCGACTTGGCGTGGCCGCAAGCTACAACAATCTGTTCGACCTGCGTCACAGCCTTGGCGCGCAGTTCGTGGTCTCGCCGCAAGACACCTCGCAGGTCAAGCTCGGTACGGTCAATTATTCGGCGCCATTGGGCGGGCCGGACGACGCCACGCTCACGGGCTACTACCTGCGTGCCGACAGCGGCACGCCAACCTCGATCGGTGGCCTGACGGTGGTCGGCAAGCAGTCGATTGCGGGTCTGCGCTATGTGGACCCGCTGCCTGCCCGACTGCGCCTTCAGCAGGCGGTCTCGTTCGGTATCGACTACAAGCAACTCGACCAGGGCGAGCTGACGCCGAATGGCGGCACGAGCCGTGTCACCTATCTGCCGTTCTATGCCGGCTACAACGCGGTGCGGCCCACCTCGGGTGGGCTGACCACAGTTGATCTGTCGACCGGCTTTTCGATCAGCGGCGTGGGCAGCGACGATGCCGAGTTTGCCGCCCGTCGCTATGGGGCCAGTGCGAGCTACCTGGCCCTGCGCGCCGATCTGAGTCACGAGGCCCGCTTCGATGGTTGGTCGCTGCGCGGACGAGTCGCCGGCCAATATGCCAATCAGCCGCTGATTCCGTCAGAGCAATACACCCTGGGCGGTATGAATTCGGTGCGGGGCTATTACGACGCAGAGCAGATCGGCGACCGCGGCTATCTGGTCTCGATCGAGGCGCGGGGCAATCGCTTCGAGCCCTTCAGTTTTCTGCAGCAAAAGCCGTCCGGTGCAGCCGAGGCCGCCGCAAGCACAGGCACCAGCTTCTCGCTCATCCCGATCGCTTTTGTGGACGCCGGACAGGTCCGCATCCTCGATCCGCTGCCGAGTCAGATCAGCCAGTACACGCTGGCCAGCGTCGGCTTCGGGTTTCGCTCCAACCTGCTGGCCAAGACCTCCTTTTCGGTGGATATCGCCCGCGCCTTGCGCTCGGGCAGCTTCACGCAGGAAGGGGACTACCGCGCCAACTTCCGCCTGATTGCGGAGTTCTGAGCGATGCGCCGCCCCCTGATCCGATCCCTGCTGGCGCTCACCGGCGGCCTGCTGGCAGCCAGTGCGATGTCGGTGCGCGCGCAGGCGCTGCTGCCCGGCACCGTCGCCGGCACACGGGTCGTGCCTGGGGTCAAGACCTGGGTCGGTGCGCAGCCGGGCGGCGTGACCGTCAACCCGGATGGCAGCCGCGAGATGCTGATCCGCCAGACGCAATCGCGCGCCACCCTCAACTGGACGCAGTTTGATGTTGATCGAGGCGAGACCGTTCGCTTTGATCAGCAGGGCAATCGCGATTGGGTGGCGCTCAACTGGATCCACGCCCTCAAACCCAGCCAGATTGCCGGCAGGCTGGTGGCCGATGGTGCGGTCTATCTCATCAATGCCAATGGCATCGTCTTCAAGCCGGGCTCGCAGGTGGATGCATCGGCCTTCATCGCCTCGACGCTAAGCATCAAGAACGACGCCTTCTCCAAGGGCCTGACAGCGATGGCGCGAGGGCAGGCCGCCTTCGAGTTTGACGCCACCGTCGGCTCGGCCGATGCCCGCATCGAAGTCCAATCGGGCACGGTGCGCAGGCTCGACGGCTCGGTGGTTCGCGCACCCGACGGCAGCGAACTGGTCCAGGCGGCCACCATCAGTTCGGCTGATGGCGGGCGAGTCTTCCTGCTGGGCACCCGCGAGGTGATCAACAGCGGTCTGATCAAGTCGCCTAACGGGCAGGTGATTCTGGCGGCCGGAACCAAGGTCTATCTCTTTGCGCCGACCACGGCAGACAGCGCGGCGTTTCGCGGCCTTTTCGTCGAAGTCGATGCCGGTGGCGCCAATCGCAATCTGGGGTCGGTGCTCAACAACGGCACGATCGAGACGCCGCTTGGCAACACCACCCTGATGGGCATGGCGCTTCGCAATGCCGGGCGCATCAGTGCCGATACCTCGGCCACCGCAAACGGCTCGGTCTATCTCTATTCGCGGGCCAACCCGGTCTTCACGACCGGGTCGTCCGATCGCCCGCTCACCACCACCTCCGGCACGGTGCAGATCGCACCGACCGGCGTCATCGACGCGCCGGTGCGCAGCAATCTTGCTGCCGACGGTAAACCCGAGACGGTGCTCGACAGCCAGACGGTCTATCCGTCTGAGATCAGGCTGGTCGGCCAGTCGATCCAGCTGCAGGGTGATGGCGCAAGCGGCGCTCGACTGACCGCGCAGGGTGGCCTGGTCAGCCTGAGTGCCAACGAAAATTTTGCCGACAAATCGCCGTTCGCAATCAAGCCGGTGGGCACCGGGCGCATCGTGATCGATGCCGGCGCGAGCATCGATGTCTCGGGCATCCGGGGCGTGAGCGTGCCGGTCACACGCAATCTGATCGATGTGCAGGTCGGCGGCGAAAACGTCGCCGACAATCCCACGCTTCGCACCGGATCGCTTGCGCAGCAGACCCTGAAGGTCGATGCGCGGGTCGGATCACCGCTCTTTACGCAAAGCGCGCTCGATGCCCTGGCGGCGACGCAGATCAAGCGTACGGTCGAGGAGCGGATGACCGCCGGTGGCTCGGTGAGCTTGTCCTCGACCGGCGAGGCAGTGGTCAATCCGGGCGCGCGCATCAGCATTGCCGGCGGCTCGGTCGAATACGCCTCGGGCGTGCTGCAGACCTCGAGGCTTTTTGATGGCCGTCGGATTGTTGACGTCAGCCAGGCCACACCCGACCGCATCTGGACCCTCGCCGATTACTACGTCGAAAACGATGCGCGCTGGGGCGTGACCCGCAAGTTTGCGCTGAGCCCGGTGGCAGCGCGCAGCGCCGGCTACCTCGATGGCCGCAACGCCGGTCAATTGAGCCTGGCTGCGCCCTGGGTGAGCTTTGGCGGCACGGTGGATGGCTCGGTGCTGAGCGGCGCGCGCCAGCGAACCAGCCCGCCGCTCGGTGGCCTGATCAGCTTCGGTCAGCGCGACGCTTACCAAACCGCGCAACTCGACTATCAATTGCGCAGCCCGATCATTCTCGGCTCGAGCGGCGGTGCGAGTCAGGCGCCGGCCTTCGGTATCGATGCGGTTCGCGAGGAGCGCTTTGGCACCGAGGCTGCGCCGGTCGCCCAGACCATCAACGTGCCGGCGCTGACTGCCAGTGGCATCTCGCGTCTGGAGGTGTTCAGCAACAACAGCGTGACCGTGCCGGCAGGCTCGCCGGTCGTGCTGCCGGCCGGCGGCCGACTCACCGTCGCCGCAGGCTCGGTGTCGGTCAATGCCGATATCAGCGTGCCGGCGGCGCGTGCCGAGACCATCGTGCGGACGACCTCGCCCAGCGTCACCGCCAGCGGTATCGACCTGACCGCCAACCAGATCGGCGACGTTCAGTCGGGGTCGACCGGTGCAATGTCGATCCGCAATGCGCGCATCGATGCCTCGGGCCAATGGGCGGTTGATACCCGTCAGCCCAGCGAGATGGCGCAGCCGGGCTATCTGGTCAATGCAGGCTCGGTGCGGCTGCAGGGCTACCGTGACTTCGTGGCAGACGCGACCAGCCAGATCGATGTGTCGGCAGGCGCCTATCTGTCGCCGACCCGACGGCTGAGTACCGGCACTGCCGGATCGCTGCAGGTCGGTCTGAACACCACCGATTTGCTGCGCGACCCGGCGATCGTCCTGAGCGCCCAGTTCGACGCGGCCATCAGAGGTTTCGGCTTTGCGAGTGGCGCAAGCTTCAAGGCCAGGGCCGGCGATGTGCTGGTCTCTGACGCGCGGCCTGCCAACTATCAGGGCCTGTGGCTGCAGTCGGGTCGCTTCGCTGCCGAAGGCCTGTCGTCGGTTGATCTGACCGGCATTTTCAGCGCGTCGATCGGCGCCAACGCCTCGATTCGCCTGGTGCCGCAGTCGTATCGCTTTGCGCAGGGCGCGCAGGCGGTGACCACACCCGAGACCCTGCGCGCATCGGTGGCGACCCTCGAGTTGCCGATTCAGGATCGCAAGCCCACCTCGTTTTCGATGCGCTCGAGTGCCACCTACGCCGGGGTGATCGACGTCGGTCGGGGCAGCAGGCTCGAGGTGTCGCAGGGCGGCAGTATCTCGATGGATGCGAGCTACCAGATGCTGCTCGCCGGCGCGCTGATCGCCCCTGCAGGTACGGTCAATCTGGGTGTCAGCAATGCCGACAACTATGTCGGCTTTCGGGGTGAGCAAGGCCTCTACATGAGTGCTGCCGCCAGCATCGATGCCAGCGGCATTGATGCCACCGTGGCCTTGCCGCTCAATCGTCGCGGCGGCAGCGTCCTGGCGGGCGGCACGGTCAGCCTGAATGCCCCCGCTGGCTATCTGGTGATGGAGCCGGGGTCGAGTGTCTCGGCCCGCGGCGCGACGGGCCTGATCAACGGTGATTCGGTCAACCCGAATCAGCCGGCCGCGCCGCAGCAGATCGCCACCGCCGGTGGCCGCATCTCGCTGTCATCGGCCAATGGCGGTGTGATTGCCTCACGGATCGATGTGTCGGCAGGCGGTGCAGGCGCGGCAGCAGGCTCGGTGACCATCGCACAGACGCGCGACGCGCCGGGCGGCGCGAGCGATTCGACCATCGGCCCGCGGCAATCGCGTATAGAGCGTCTGAGCATCGTGGCCGACGCGAATGCCATGCCGGCTGGGCTGCGAGCCGGCGCCAATGTCGACCGCGCGCTCAATGCCGGTGCGGTGGCAGGACAGGAAATCTACGAGACCCGGGTGGCGCAGTCGACGCTCGAGACGCTCGATGCCAACACCCTCAAGCTCAGTTCGCGTGACCAGGTGAATGCGGCGGTCGACACCACGCTGAGCGCGCGCAGGCAGATCACCCTGGATACGCCGGTCATCCGCACCGAGACGGGCAAGACGCTGACGGTGCGTGCGCCCTATGCCGAGATCGGCTGGACCAATGCTTATCCCCAGACCCAGCCGCTGGGCCAGGCACAGGGCACAAGCGGCGGCACCGGCCGGCTCGATGTTGCGACGGGCCTGGCGCTCGACCTGGTCGGCAATCTGATGCTGCAGGGCATCGGTCAGACCCGATTGGCGACCGACGGCGATCTGCGTCTGCGCGGGCTTTACAAGCCGAACGATGATGGCAGCCCGGCAAACTATGCAGTCGGCCGGCTCGATGCCAGCGGCCGGGTCGATCTGGTCGCCCAGCAGATTTATCCGGTGACCGGCGCGAGCTACACCGTGGCGGTTGCAGGCACCAATTCAACGCTCGCGACCGCGCGGCCAAAGTCCGATACCGGCACCGCCTCACCCGCTGTGCCGATGTCCGCTCTCGGCAAGCTCAGCCTGAGCGCCGACACCATCGAGCTCAACGGCGTTGAGCGCGCGCCCTTCGGTGTGATCGAGGTCAATGCCGGCAAGACGCTGGTGCTCGGTGCCGGCGCCGAGGTCTCGGTGTCGGGCGGCAATACCCTGGTGCCTTATGGCCTGACCCAGGATGGTCGGCAGATTGTCTACCCCTACCAGGGCGGTACCGGCAGCGGCCCGACCCTGACCCAGCTCGACCCGACCATCCGTCTGAGCAGCCCGAGTATCGACCTGCGCCAGGGCGCACTGATTGATGCCACCGGCGGCGGTGATCTGCTGGCCACCGCCTTCATCGCCGGCAGCGGCGGCTCGGTCAATCCGCTGCTGCGACCCAATGTCTTTGCCATCGTGCCGAGTCTTGCCGGCGTGATGCCT
>CAIKZV010000055.1 GCA_903831925.1 uncultured Burkholderiales bacterium | reverse complement strand
GTCTGGGTGAGCCCGGCCTCTGCACTCAAGCGTCATGAGTCGGGCGGCTTCGACATGATCTTTCCGACGATCAGGACACTTGGTCTGCTCTCGCGTTTTGCGCGAGTCGATGATGTGCTCGACGCCTGCCAGACTCAGTCAAAGGTGTTTTCATCCTGCCCGCGCGGCGCGCATCTCAAAGGCAAGGAGACCCGCTTCAGCGAAGACGAGATGGCCTATGGTGAACTCGAGCTGGTCTCACCCGATGGCCGCATCGTGCATGCGCTCGACTGGCAACACGACGCCCCCGTGCCGCTGCGGCGCAACCTTCAGCGCTTGACCGCACCCAATCCCGGCATGATGACCGGCCCGGGCACCAACACCTATATCGTTGGCGAGCCGGGTGACTACATCGTCATCGACCCGGGGCCGGACCTGCCCGAGCACATCGATCGCATTGCCGCTGCCGTGGGCGATGGACTGCGTGCCATCATCTGCACCCACTCGCACCCCGATCATTCGCCGGGCGCACCGATGCTGCGCAAGGCGGTTGGCGGCAATCAACCGATCCTCGGGCTGTCGTCGGGCCCGCACGCAGCAGAAAATTCTTTTTTTGTCGCCGACCGCGAACTCGCCGATGGCGAGCGCATCGTTGTGGGTGACTCGACGCTTCGCGTAATTCACACCCCAGGTCATGCAGCAAACCATCTTTGCCTCGTGCTTGAAGAAGACCGGCTGCTGTTTTCGGGCGACCATGTGCTCAATGGTTCGACCACGGTCGTTGGCCCACCCGACGGCAACATGCTGGCTTATCTGAAATCGCTTCGGCAACTTTCTGAAGAGCCGGTTGACTTCATCCTGCCGGCACACGGTTATGTCCTGGGTTCGGCCAAGGCAGCGATGGAAAAACTCATCGCCCATCGACTGACACGCGAAGCCAAGATCGCTGCGGCGCTCGACTCTGTGGGCGGCGGCACGCTCGACGACCTGGTGCCGACCGCCTACAACGATGTCAATCAGGCGCTCTTTCCGGTGGCCAAACGATCGCTGCTTGCGCACCTTGAAAAGCTGGTCGAGGAAGGACGGGCCCGCCAGGAAGGCGATCGCTGGATGCCGCTCTGACTTCCCGACAAACAAAGCTCCTCGAGGGGCCGATTGCGCCGACGCTGATCCGTTTCGCGCTGCCGCTGCTGCTCACCAATTTTCTGCATTCGCTCTCGGGCACCTGGAACGCGATCTGGGTCAGCCATGTGCTGGGCGACTATGCCCTGACCGCGGTCGTCAACTCGAACATCTTCATGTACATGATGATGGGCGCGGTCATGGGCATCGGCCTTGCGGCAGGCGTGGCCATCGGGCAATCGATCGGCTCGGGTGACGCCCAGGCAGTGCGGCGCGTGGTCGGCACCTCGATCACCGCGGTCGCTGGCTTCGGAATGCTGGTGGCCGCGGCAGGCTGGATGCTGGCGCCGGTACTGCTCGATCGCATGCATGTCCCGGAATCAGGGCGCGATGCTGCGATTACCTACCTGCGCCTGATCTGCCTGCAGATGCCGAGCATGTTCATCTATATCGTGATGATGATGACGCTGCGCGGCACGGGCGATGCCAAGACACCGTTTCGCTTCACGCTGCTGTGGATCGGACTCGGTCTGGCGCTCTCACCGATCCTGCTGACCGGCGCTTTCGGTCTGCCGAAGCTTGGCATCGCGGGCGTCGCGATTGGCGCGCTGCTGGCCAATTCGCTGGCGCTGCTTGCACTGGTGGTGACGCTCTATCGGCGCGACGTGCCGATTGCACTGCGCGGCGCCGACCTTCGCCACTTTGTGCCCGATCTCAGGCTGCTGTGGCTGCTGATGAAGCGCGCTGCGCCGATGGCGCTGGAGTCCTTCATCGTTCAGGGTTCGTACTTCGTGCTGCTGTCGATGGTCAATGAACATGGCGCCATGACCGCGGCTGCCTACAGTGGCGCGGCGCAGCTGTGGAGCTATGTGCAGATGCCGAGCCAGGCGGTGGCCTCCTCGATGGCGGCGATGGCTGCGATGAATATCGGCGCAGCGCGATGGCCGCGCGTTGAGGCGATCGCGCTCAAAGGCTGCGCCCTGGGCGTCGCGGTCACGTCCGCTGCCGCACTGCTGATCTACGCGCTCGGCGACCGCCCTCTGCTGCTCTTTTTGCCGCAGGGTGGCGAAACGCTGGAAAAAGCCCGCGGCATCAATGCCATCGTGGTCTGGGGCTGGGTCGCGGTGTCGATCACCTCGGGGCTGGCGGCAGTAGTCAGAGCCAATTCGGCCATGCTCGCGCCCACGCTGATCTTTGCAATCACCATGTGGGTGTTTCGCGTGCCGTTTGCGATGGCACTCGAGCCAATGCTGGGCGAGGCCGCCATCTGGTGGAGCTTTCCGGTCGGCACGATCAGCTCGGCGCTGCTGGCCTGGGGCTACTTCCGCTGGGGCGGCTGGCGGGACAACCCGCTGATGATGAGTCGGGTCGTGAAGCGCTGAGGGGTCACGCTCGGTGTACGGATCATCCGCGAGCCCTGACCCGTTGCATGGCACAGGGACAATCGTCTAGCGAGTGAGCGGCAGGGCCGCACCCATCAGCGCAAACAGGCCGCCGCAAACATGATTGAAGCGTTTGCCCACGCGCTCGAGCCATGGTCGGATGCGATAGGCAAGCGAGGCAAGCAGGTATTCGACCACGACCTCAATCGCCACGAAGATGCTGGCCATCACGATGAACTGAGTCAACAGACTCCGATTCGCATCGATGAAATGCGGCAGAAAAGCGCCATAGAAAAGAAGCGCCTTAGGATTGGAAAGCGCAGTCAGAAAACCCTGTCGAAACATTGATCCGCCAGATGGCGAAGGACCCGGCACGTCAATCTGCAGGCGAATCGGCGGTGATCGCCAGACCTGTACACCCAGCCAGATCAGATAGGCGCCGCCCGCAAACTTCAGCGCCGTCAGCGCGTTGACCGAGGCTGCCAGCAAGGCGCCGATGCCCAGCATCGACAGGGCAATCAGCAGCAGAAACCCCAGGGCGCCGCCAGCGACAGTGTTCAGGGTGCGGCGATTGCCCCACAGGGCGCCGTGGGTCAACACCAGCAGACTGTTCGGACCGGGCGTCAGAGACAACCCGGTCGCGGCGATCAGGAATAGCAGCAGTGTTTGAGAGGCCAAAGGCTCAGAAGCGGAAGGTCGCCCCGACCAACGGACCACTGAGCTCGAACTGCGTCAACGCCGAGTTCTCGTCATTGCGCATCGACAGATGACGGTAAGCGACGATCACGTCACCCCAACTGAAGCGATAGCTTGCGCCGAGCATCGCCTGCCAGGTGGTCTGCGACGCGCCGCCGCCAACGTCGACGTAGTAAGGGATAGACCATTGCTCACCGAGACGGTAGCTGCCTCTGACACCGACAATCCCGTCAGCGAAGTTGCGCGAGGCGCTCGCAGACCCCTGGCGCGCAAAGACGCGGTCACGATTGGGCAGGGTGATTTGTGCCGACAGATTCCAGTCGACCGTGCTGTTGAGGTTGCCGAAGCGGGCACCTGCAAACCCATCGAGCCGCATGCGTTCGTTGCCGATCAGCTCATAGCCCCCGGTCAGCGTCCAGAGCGTCGTCTTGAGTGTCGATGTGGTGCTGGTGTTGAGCGAATTCGAGACCGGAATATTCGGCAGCCCCAAGGGCTTGAAACTGTGGACCATGCTGCCCAGTCCGGTTGCCTTGACGCCGATGTAATCGAAGGTCGCTGACCACGGACCATGGCGAACCTCGCCATTGAGCATGAGCGCGAAGTTCAGCTTGCTCAGATAGTCATTCGGGCCGATCTCTGAGTCGACAGAGCCATCGGGTGCCTGGCCGGAAGGCCCGCCTGCACCGCCGTTGGGCAGGCTCGACACCGGATAGTTGATCTTGGAGTTGATCGTCGGCAGCCAGATGTAGGGGGTCAGCGAAAACAGCGTGCCTGTGGGTGTGCTTGTCGGAGTGCTTGTCTGCGCAGCGGCCCCGGTAGCGGCACCCACCGTCAGACACATGACCATCGTTTTCTTCACCAGACCAGAAAACGAAATTTTTCCTTCTGAGCTGCAGCGCCTCGAATCCGAAAATGAGTGTTTTTTCTCAGCCAGCTTGAAATGCGTGGGGGCGTGAAGGCGCATGTCGTTCGTCTCCTGATTGATGATGGCCGCCATGATAGCTGAGCCACCCACCTTGACAGCCCCCGTGCGAATTACTTGATCTCAACCAGATCAGGCAGCCCCCACTGCTTCTTGAAGTAGGGCTCGGTCGGACCATAGAGGCGGAAGTAGGTGAACCAGCCTTTCCCCGGCACGGTCTGCACGAAATTGTCGCTGGCGCCAGCCGGCTTGGTCGGCCCGAAATAGAGATCGACCGAGCCATCGGCGTTCTTCACCAGACCTTCCTTGCGCGACGAGATGTCGGCCGCACCCTGGGGCGTTTGCAGCGGCGCGCGCGTGAGGTTGTCGTAGAGCGTGAACGACCAGAACTGCTTGACTGGTGCATCCGGCGGCACGCGCAGCTTGTAGCGCTTGGCACCATCGAGCCAGGCACCTGCCCCGTCCTTGGCGGTTTCGAGATAGACCTGCCCGAAGCCCACGGTGCGCCCCTGCATGCCAAGGGTATTGCCGATTGCCTCATAGAACCATGACGCACGCTCATCGAGCTGCGAGTAGCCCTTGGCCTGCTGGTCGAGCTCGACCATGTTCGAGTATTCCCACTGCGTACCGGCAAAAACCGTCGAACCCGGGAAACGCTTTTCGAAGGCATTGGTGCGGGCCATCAGTTCACCAGTGACAGCGGCCTCGCCCAGGATCTTCTTCTGGCGATCGGTGGGCGCAAAGGGCTTGCCTTTTTCGATGCCGATCGAGCGCAGCATCGCGTAAAAATAGCCATCACGCGCTTCCGGCGGCTCGGGCTCAAGCACGTCCTTGAGCTGCTGGTAATAGCTGATATCGCTTGGCTGCCATGAGGCCCATTCGCGGCCACCCACCGGGACATAGTTGGTCACGCCCGGTTTGGCGCGATCGGCCCAGGCATAGAGGCGATGCTTGCGCACCGTCGCCTCGGCCTCGGCCCGATCGGCCGACAGGCCTCGGGTGCCCCACCACAGCTGGTTGGACGGTGAACGCACGACGATATAGCCCGGCGCCTTCACCTCGGGGCCACCCGGGGGCAGGATCAGGTACTTGGCGCCCATGCCTTTATCGGGGCCGGTCTGGCCCATGTCGGTGATCGGTCGTTGCCAGATGTCGTTGACGCCCCCTGCGATGGCGCCAGGCGGCACCTCGACCACCAGCGGGCCCTTCTCGGCCATGTTCCAGAAGCTGAAGGCATAGAGCGTGGTCAGGTTGGGCGTGAGCATCCCGGCCTTGTCCTTCAGGGACTGATACAGAACGACCTCGCCATCCTTCGCGCCGAAGTTCTTAAGATGCGCCTGATGCAGGTTGTGAAAGCCCACTGCCGGCAGGCCCCACAGAAAGATCTGGGAGGCTCGCTGATAGTCCATCTCGTCGTAGAGCTTTTCGACGGCTTCCTTTGAGGGATAGCCGTTTTCGAGCTGCAGCGTGCCCATGCGGGTCGAGACGGGCTGAGCCAGCGCGGCCGAGCCGATGGACAGTGCAGCAGAGACGGCCAGCGACGCAGACAGGCCAATACGAAGAGAACAGGTCATTGAGGTAATCGCGGAAGTGTTGCGGATGAGGGTTAGTCGGCTTACTTGATCTCAACCAGAGGAGGCAAGGTCCAGCTGCCATCGATCAGACCCGCCCTGGGCCCGTAGAAGCGCGCGGCAAAAAAGAAAGGTCCCTTGGGCGTTGGCAGCCAGTTGGACGCCTTGTCGGGGCCAGGGTTGTCGCTGGTCAGATAGATTTCGAGCGAGCCGTCGGCCCCCCTCTTCAGGCCCTCCGTGCGATCGCCGACCGAGTAGCGATTGATCGGATTGGCCACCAGAAAGCGCTCGGGCAGCTTGTACATCGTGATCGACCAGAAGATGTCGACCGGCGGCAACTGGCCAGGCTCAAAGCGCAGCAGCCATTTGCGGTTGCCATCGAGCACCTTGCCATCGGCGCTGGTCTGCTGGCTGGCGTAGACCGCTTCTTCTTTCGTATTGGCATAGATGCCGAGCATGGCGCCGATCGAGCGGCGCATCACGTAATCGCTGCCAAGCTGCTCGCGCGAGCCGAACATGAACTTCGAGTCTTTCTCCGCAAGTGCCCTGTCGGTGAGCTCCTTTTTCGCGGCCTGCACGCCCGACTCGATCGCCGCCCGCGTGTCGGGTGACAGCGCATTCGGATTGAAGGATCGGCCGGCGCCGATCCCGATCCGCGAGAAGCGCTCGAATTGCGCCTGCTCCGACGGCACGGTCGGCATATAGGGCAGCATCGCATTGAGGTAGCCGATGAAGCCGATGCCTTCGGCCTTGTCCTTGTCCCAGGGCGGCAGAACAATCGGCGCAAGCGGTGCGGGCGCCGGCTTTCCGGTGAAGGTCGACAGGGGCGTGATTCGATACTGCGCCTGCAGGGCCTGGAGCGCGGGAATATCGTCGGCGCCATTAAGTTGCGTGCGGGTCAGCGTGCCGACAATCTCGGTCTCGGCGCGAAACACGCCAGTGATGCCGCTGGGCACTTCGCCCTTCCAGCGCGGGCCGGCAAAGAGATAGTTGCCCGCCTCACGACCGGTGGTGCGCACACCGGTATAGGCGAAATTGTGGGTGTAGAGATCGAACCACTGGTTCACGTAGTAGCGAGGAGCAGGCACCGCCGGCAGCGAAATCACGATCGGCTCAGCACGCAGATCAAGCCATGCCCAGGAATAAGGCGTGTCGTTATTCGGCGAAACAATGTCGGTGTCGGCTGGCGTGTTCAGGCGCGAATAATTGCGAAAGCGGTTGAAGCCGCCGACATAGCCTGGAAACTGCGGATTCTGGGTCTGGTTGTAGAGCGTCTGATAGCCCTGGATCGGCGCATAGGCATAGAGCCAGGCCTCTTTGGCAATCGCCTCGATGTTCTTGAGTTGCGCGGTGTCGGTGGCGCCGATGGCTGATGACGCCGATGGGGCAGACAAGGGCGATGTGGTCGATGTCGAGCAGGCGGCCAGCAGGCTCAGTGCCCCGGTCAACAGGATTGATCGCAGCGGATGCGTGAAGACCATCGTGACTCCAGTGTCAAAAGGGGTGGCAAATCTGCAGCTCGGGCGCGAGCCTGACGCATCACCCGGGTATAGCGCAATGCCATGACAGCTATCGATTTGATGCACATTAGGTATATTCAACGACCGCTTCATCGAGCCATTCATCGAGCCATTCACCGTGCAGATCGATCTGCGACTCCTGCGTCAGGCCCAGGCACTTGCCGAATACCGCAGCTTCACTCGGGCCGCCGAGGCCCTGAACATCGCGCAGCCCTCGCTCAGCCGGGGCATCAAGGAGCTCGAATCACGGGTGGGCTTGCCGCTCTTCGAGCGCCTTCGCTCGGGCCACCAACCGACCGACTTCGGTCGGGTGTTTCTGGAGCACGCCTCAGGCCTGCTGGCAGGATTCGAAGATCTGGAACGCGATGTCGCGCAGACCAAGGGCCTGGGCACCGGCGAGTTAACCGTGGGTTTCGGTGCCTACGCCGCCGAGATTCTCGCCGCTAGCTTTGCGCCCAGGTTCGCAGCCGAGCATCCATCGGTGCGACTTCGCATCCGCATGGAAGACCCGACATCAATGGCGCGCCTGTTGCGCTCGCGAAGCATCGACGTCGCGGTGTGCGAATCAAGTGTCATGGCTGACGATGACGCCATCGACATCATCGACACACTCGAACCGGTACCAGGCCATGTCATCGTGCGGGCAGGTCACCCACTGGCCAGAATGAACGACCCAAGGATCGCCGATATCCTCGCGTATCCCTATGCGCAGGTGGTGATGCTGCCGGCACGCGTCCTTAAGCCGATCCTCGCTGCGCGGCGCGATTCGCCGATGCCGACCTTTCCGGCAATCGAATGCCCCTCCTTCAGTCTTGCGGCCAGGATCGTCGCCTCGACCGACGCCTTCACCTTCGCCTCACTTGGCATGGTGCGAGCCGAACTCGACGCAGGACGAGTCGTACCGCTGATGCAGGCCGACTGGATGCACGCAAAGTGGTGTATCGCCCGTCTGCGCAAACGGGTGTCCTCGGCCTCGATGCAGGACATGGTCGAGGCGCTGAGAAGGGCACATCGAGCGGCCCTTGATGCGGAAACGGAATTGCGCGCGCGCTGGTGTCGTTAAACTCAAGTCGGATACCTCACGAAAAATCGTCGGCTCAAAGACGGGTCGACTACAGGAGACACCATGAAGCGATTCACTCACGCCGGTTCGCGCCCCGAACCGGCATCGCTGCGCTTTGGTCTGGCAGCGCTCTTGGCCTGCGCGGCACTCAGTGCCTGCAACACGACAGGACCTGGCACCGTTGCCGACACACGCCACGACGCCCCGAGAAAACCGGCGGTCGCCTGCGCCGATCTGGCGAAAGTCGGACTGAGCTTTGAAGGCAACACCACCGTGGTCGCAGCCACCGCAATTACTGGCGGCAGCATCGCACTGTCGAATGGACAGACGATCGGCAATCTGCCCACGATGTGCCGTGTCGAAGGCGTGGCTCGGCCAAGCAGCGACTCTGATATCCGCTTCGAGGTCTGGCTGCCGATCGACGCCTGGAATGGGCGCTTCATGGCCTCGGGTGAAGGCGGCTTTGCCGGCGCACTCAACTACACGCGTGGTGGCCTGGACGGCGGTCTGGACGAAATCGTGAGGCGCGGCTATGCCACCGCCTCGACCGACACCGGGCATCGGGCAGCCGACCAGTTCTGGGCAATCGGACATCCTGAACGAGTCACCGACTATGCCTATCGGGCCAAGCATCTGGTCACCGTGGCGGCCAAGGGACTGATCGCCGCCTACTATGGCCAGGCCCCGGTGAAGTCCTATCTCAATTCATGCTCAAACGGCGGGCGGCAGGCGCTGGTGCAGGCCAACCGCTATCCGGCCGACTACGACGGCTTCGTCATCGGCGCCCCCTGGAACTACACCCAGCGCGCTGCAGCCGGCTTCCTGTGGACGGCACAGGCACTGTCGCAGCCGGGTGCGGCCATCCCCGCCACCAAACTGCCGGTCATCCGCAACGCCGTGCTGGCGAAATGCGATGCCATCGATGGCCTCAAGGACGGCCTGATCGAAGATCCGCGACGCTGCGGCTTCGACCCGGCGACCCTTCAATGCAAGGGCGCGGACGCTGCAGACTGCCTGACCTCGGCGCAGGTCACCGCGGTGCGCAAGCTCTATCAGGGCCCGGTCAACCCTCGCACCGGCGAGCAGCTCTATCCCGGCTGGTCGCAGGGCAGCGAATCCATGTGGGGACGCATCGTCGCCAATTCCCCGACCAGCTCGCCGCTTGTCCTGGGCATCGGCTATTACCAGAACCTTGTCTACAGCGACCCGAAATGGGACTTCATGAAATTTGATTTCGATCGCGACATGACGCTTGCCGACGAAAAAATGTCGCCGATTCTCAATGCGATGCAATCGGATCTGTCCACGGTTCGCGATCGGGGCGTAAAAATTATTTTTTATCAGGGCTGGGATGACGAAGTGCTGCAGCCGGGACACACGCCGAACTACTACGAGCAGGTGACGCGGACGATGGGCGGACCGGAATCGACGCAGCGCTTTGCACGGCTCTTCATGGTGCCGGGAATGGGACACTGCTATTTCGGTCCCGGGGCCACCAGTTTTGGTGGCGTTGGCCAGCAGATCACCCCCACGCGCGATCCGGCCCATGACCTGCAGAGTGCACTTGAAAAATGGGTCGAAAACGGCGTCGCACCCGACACGATGATCGCCACCAAGTTCAGCGACGATGCGCCGGCAACCCGAAGCGTCAAGCTCACGCGTCTGCTTTGCACCTACCCGAAAGTCGCGCGATACAAGGGCCAGGGCAATCCGGATGATTCAGCCAGCTTTGAATGCGTGAACCCGGCGTCAATGCCGAGATGACACACCGTGGCGAGCGACCCGACTGCCGTCAGGCCGGTCGCTCGCCACGATCCAGACAAAAAAATCGGGCTGCCTGAGCAGCCCGATCGATCCTGCGAAACGACGCTTGAGTATCAGGCCGCAGCGCCAGGAGCTGCAGGTGCAGCCGCCGCGTCATCGGCAGCCGCTGCCTTCATCGACAGGCGCAGACGACCTTTCTCATCGGCCTCGAGCACCTTCACCCGCACGGCCTGGCCTTCCTTGACATAGTCGGCGACTTTCTCGACCCGCTCATTGGCGATCTGCGAGATATGCAGCAGCCCGTCGCGACCCGGCAGGATCTGGACGATCGCGCCGAACTCGAGCAGCTTGAGCACCGTGCCTTCGTAGACCTTGCCGATCTCGACTTCGGCGGTAAGGCCTTCGATGCGCTTCTGAGCCCGCTTGGCCGCCTCGGCATCGATGGCGGCGATAGTGATATTGCCGTCGTCCTTGATGTCGATGGTGGTGCCGGTCTCTTCGGTAATCGCACGGATGGTCGCACCACCCTTGCCGATCACATCACGGATGCGCTCGGGGTTGATCTTCATGGTGTACATGCGCGGCGCGAAATCGGACAGCTCGGTGCGAGCCCCTTCCATCGCCGTACGCATCTTCTCGAGGATATGCAGCCGGCCTTCACGCGCCTGGGCGAGTGCGACCTGCATGATCTCCTTGGTGATGCCCTGGATCTTGATGTCCATCTGCAGCGCCGTGACGCCGTTGGTGGTGCCTGCCACCTTGAAGTCCATGTCGCCGAGGTGATCTTCATCGCCCAGGATGTCCGACAGGACGGCAAAGTCCTTGCCTTCCTTGATCAGGCCCATGGCGATGCCCGCAACCGGGCGGATCAGCGGAACGCCCGCATCCATCAGCGCCAGCGACGAACCGCAGACGGTCGCCATCGAGGACGAGCCGTTGGATTCGGTGACTTCCGAAACCACGCGCATGGTGTACGGAAATACTTCTTTCTTCGGCAGCAGCGGGTGAATCGCCCGCCATGCCAGCTTGCCGTGG
>CAIKZV010000054.1 GCA_903831925.1 uncultured Burkholderiales bacterium | reverse complement strand
GGCTTGACGCGAACCGAATCGGACACCGACCCCTGCCCGAGCGATCGCTCAAGGCGCGACAACCTCAGCAGTTGCTGCAAGCGGTGGGCCAATGCGGTCGGGCTGAAAGATCGCAGGCAGTAGTCGGCAGCGCCGGCATCGCGCGCCTGACGCGTGGCACCGTCGTCGCTCTGATCGCTCAACCAGAGCACGGAAACGAAAGCACCTGAGGGATGCGCTCGCAACTTGCGGCAGATTTCTAAGCCGCTCTGGCCAGCCACCATTTCGCTGACAATCACGCCATCGGGCGGATTGTCATTGAACTCCGACAGATCTGCACTGATGCGGGGATGCTCGGTCACGACGAAGCCCCGATCACGCAAACCCTGACTCATCGACATCAACCACATCGGGTTGTCGTCGATCAGCATGATCTGAGGCAGCGACTGCTGACTGGGTAAGGGGGCGATTGCGGACATAGGAGGTGCTTGGAGACTCGTCCCAGCTTAGCGTACTCTTGCCGTTCTTCGGGTGTCGGAATCTGGTGTTCAGCTTGGTTTGCCACGGGCTCCCGACGAACGGCAGCAGGCCAACTTAGGAAATAAGCAGGATGGCAGCCCCCCAGACCGGGCAAGGACCCGGGCGAGCCGGACTGATCATGACCTCCCTTGTGACCCGCCTTCTGACCCTGTTCGGTATCGCCGCGAGACCGCTCGAGGGCGGCACTCAGGCTGCGCAGGCAGTGAGTGTGGAACTCCAGACTATTCGCAAGCTGTCGCGGGACATCTACTGGGAGCAGGATGAGAGCGGCCGCATCACCCGTGTCGACGACGGTCCGAACCCGTCCGCGCTGAAACTTCGAATCGGCCGTTTTCTGTGGGACGACGGCGCCCTGCCGCTTGAAACCGGCGACTGGCAGAATCACCGCGACCGGCTGGCACGCCAGGAAGCCTTTGCCGATTTCGCCTGGGTCTGGAACGACCCGTCCGGGCGCACTCGGGTCTCGATCGACAGTGGTGTGCCCAGGTATGACGCTGGGGGCCGCTTTCTGGGTTACGGCGGCATTTCGCGCGATGCCGGCATCGACACCGCCGCCGACCGCGCCCGGCGTCTGGCAACCGCTGCGCTGCTGGCGGCCAGCGAACCGGTCGTCTGGATCGAAGCCGACAGCAATCCGACGAGCGGATGGCGGATCATCTGGGCTAACGCTGCGGCCTGTCAGCTCTTCGACAGAACCGAGCGCGAATTGCGTGAATTGCCTTGCCGCACGCTCTTCGGACCCGACTCGGGCGGGGCCTGCGGCAGCATCGACCAAGCGCTGCTGGCCCGTCGCGACACGCGGCTGCAAGCCGAGGTCGCGCGCAAATATGGCGAATGCCGGTCGGTCGAGGTACGACTCGAACCGCTGAGCGGAACCGGCTCCCTGCGCGCCTGCGCCGCGTTGCTGATCCACGACCGATCGGCCGAACAGGAGCGTCTGCAGCAAGGCAGCAGGGCGATCGATCAGCTTCGCAGCTCGATGCAGGAGCGCACCCTCGAGCTTGAAACCGCCGCCCGCGAACTCGAGTCGTTCACCTATTCGGTGTCGCACGATCTTCGCGCACCGATCAGGGTGATCGAGGGCTTTGCCCGGATACTCGATGAAGACTATGCCGACCGTCTCGATCGGGTCGGCCATGACCATCTGCAGCGCATCCTGACCTCGGCCAGTCGCATGACGCAGATGGTCGACGCGCTGCTGGAGCTTTCGCGTCTGAGCGGGCAGCCCCTGGCGACCGAACCGGTCGATCTCTCGCGACTGGCCGATCTGATCGCCGAACAGCTGCAGGCCAACGACCCGAGTCTGGGGGCCAAAATCACCGTGCAGCCCGGCATCCAGGTTGAAGGCGATCGCACGCTTTTGCGAATCGTCCTCGAGAACCTGATGTCGAACGCGCTGAAATTCAGCGCCAAGCTGCCAGACGCCCAGATCGAATTTTCATGCAGCGGTGCAGGCCCTGCGACGGTCTATTGCATGAGTGATAACGGCGATGGCTTCGACATGCGCTTTGCCGATCGCCTGTTCGGGGTGTTTCAGCGCCTGCATACCGAGGCGGAATTCAAGGGCACCGGCGTCGGGCTGGCCACGGTGCAGCGCATCGTCAGGCGCCATGGCGGACGGATCTGGGCCGATTCAGAACCGGGCAAAGGCGCCCGGTTTTATTTCACGCTCTGGGAAAAGGCGGGGCGCTGAGCACTAGCGGGCAGCCCTGATTAAGTATTTCTGCCAAGGACCAAACAAAACAGCAAATATTGTCAGGACAAGACCATCAAGTAATTGCTGCCGCCCCCGTTCCTCGAAAACACTTCCATGAAGGTCGCTCCG
>CAIKZV010000053.1 GCA_903831925.1 uncultured Burkholderiales bacterium | reverse complement strand
GGTGGCCTTCATGTTCCGGCATTGCGGGCAGTTCCTGTTTGCGCCGGGCACCTCCGAAGACAGGGTGATGGACGTCGCGATCGAGGCCGGCGCCGATGATGTCGTGACTGACGACGAAGGCGGCATCGAAGTGCTGTGCGAGCCGCCGGTCTATGCACAGGTCAAATCGGCGCTGGAGCAGGCCGGCCTGAAAGCCGAGGTCGCCGAGATCACCATGAAGCCGATGAACGAGATCGTTCTCGAAGGCGAGGACGCCGCCCGCATGCAGAAGCTCCTCGATGCCATCGAAAATCTCGATGATGTGCAGCAGGTCTTCACCAGCGCCGTGATCGACGAATGAAGATCCTGGTCGTCGGTTCGGGAGGACGCGAACACGCCATTGCCTGGCGAATCGCGCAATCGGGTCGGGTGCAGACGGTATTCGTGGCCCCCGGCAACGGTGGCACCGCGCGCGAGCGCGGCCTGCAGAACTTTCCGGTCACCGACATCGAGGTGCTGGCAGCGTTTGCCGAACGCGAATCGATCGCCTTCACCGTGGTCGGCCCCGAGACACCGCTGTCGGAAGGCATCGTCGATCTGTTTCGCAGCCGCGGGCTCAAAATTTTCGGCCCCACGCAGGCCGCGGCCCAGCTCGAATCGTCGAAAGATTTCGCCAAGGCCTTCATGACGCGCCATGGCATTCCGACCGCCCAATACAGCACCTTCACCGATGCCGCGGCCGCCCATGACTATGTGAACCAGCGTGGCGCACCGATCGTCGTGAAAGCCGACGGACTGGCCGCAGGCAAAGGCGTGGTCGTGGCGCAGACCCCGGATGAGGCGCATGCCGCCATCGACATGATGCTGCTCGACAACCGCATGGGCGCAGCCGGTGCGCGCGTGGTCATCGAAGATTTCCTGGCCGGCGAAGAGGCGAGCTTCATCGTGATGTGCGATGGCCGCAATGTGCTGGCGCTGGCCTCAAGCCAGGACCACAAGCGGCTGGGCGACGACGATACCGGCCCGAACACCGGCGGCATGGGCGCTTATTCGCCGGCGCCGGTGGTCACGCCTGAAGTCCATGCCCGAGTGCTGCGCGAAATCATCATGCCGACCGTGCAAGGCATGGCTGCCGAGGGCATCACCTATACCGGTTTTCTCTATGCCGGTCTGATGATCGACCCGGATGGCAACGTCAAGGCCCTCGAATTCAACTGCCGCATGGGCGACCCCGAGACCCAGCCGATCATGGCGCGCGTCAAGAGCGATCTCACCGAAGTGTTCGAGCACGCGATTGCCGGCACCCTCGATCAGATCGAGATCGACTGGGACCGGCGCACCGCGCTCGGTGTCGTTCTGGCCGCCCATGGTTATCCCGATGCGCCGCGCAAAGGCGATGTCATCGACGGACTGAGTGCGCGCACCGCACCGACCGACGACTGCCTGATCTTTCATGCCGGCACGAAACTGAGCGATGGTGTGGTCACGACCGCCGGCGGGCGCGTGCTGTGCGTCACCGCCATGGGCGATTCGGTCAAGGTCGCACAGTCGCGGGCTTACGCGATGATCGACACCATCCGGTTCGACGGCATGCAATACCGGCATGACATCGGTCACCGTGCGATTGCGCGCCGGCGCCCGTCAAAGAAAGCCTGAGCTGCACGCCAGGTTTCAGGAGGCCTCATGACTCACCCGACACCCCCATCGGCCGAATCGGTCGATACCGCCGCCGTCCGTCACTACCTGCAAGGACTTCAGCAGCAGATCGTCGCCGGCCTGGAGTCAGTTGACGGCGGCAGCTTCATCACCGACGCCTGGGAGCGCGCAGAAGGCGGTGGCGGCATCAGCCGTGTGATCGAGGACAGCCATGTCTTTGAGCGCGCCGGCGTGCTGTTTTCGCATGTCACCGGCAATCACCTGCCACCCACCGCCTCGGCGACCCGCCCCGGCATGGCCGGGCGATCCTTCGAAGCGATGGGCGTGTCGCTGGTGCTGCATCCGCGCAATCCGCATGTGCCGACGGTGCATCTGAACGTGCGCTGCTTCATTGCCGCGCCGCGTGCCGGTGCCGCACCCGACAGCCCCGATGGCCAGCCGGTCTGGTGGTTCGGCGGCGGCATGGACCTCACGCCCTATTACGGCGTGGACGACGATGCAGTCCATTTCCATGCCACCTGCAAATCGGCACTCGCACCTTTCGGTGCCGACTACCACCCGCGCTTCAAGAAAGCCTGCGACCAGTACTTCTTCCTCAAGCATCGGGGCGAGGCGCGCGGCATCGGCGGCATCTTTTTCGATGACTTCTCGGAGCTTGGTTTCGAGCAGTCATTCGCCTTGACCCGAAGTGTGGGCGACGCTTTCCTCGAGGCCTATCTGCCGATCGTGCGTCGCAATGTCGATCGCCCTTATACCGAGCGCGAGCGCGATTTCCAGGCCTATCGCCGGGGGCGCTATGTCGAGTTCAATCTGGTCTTCGACCGCGGCACCCTCTTCGGGCTTCAGTCGGGCGGGCGCACCGAATCGATCCTGGTCTCGATGCCACCGATCGTGAAGTGGCGATACAGCTGGCAGCCCGAGCCGGGTTCGCCTGAAGCCCGGCTCTACGAGCATTTCCTGCCGGCACGTGAATGGGTCTGAGCCATCATGAGCTCCGATAGGCGCAGGCGTATCGGCATTCTCGGCGGCACCTTCGACCCCCCGCATGTCGGCCACCTCGCGCTGGCCCGGTCGGCCCGGATTGCACTGCAGCTTGATGAAGTGCGCCTGATGCCCACCGGTCATTCATGGCAAAAGAGCGCGACCGGCGTCAGTGCGCAGCAGCGGCTCGACATGGTCCGGCTCGCGCTGCGTGATCTCAATCCGGCAGAAGGACTCGCGGTCGACGACCGAGAAGTCGTTCGCGGCGGCCAGACCTATACTGTCGACACGCTTGAGGCATTGCGTGGCGAGCTTGGCCCCGAGGTCATGCTGGTGCTGATCGTGGGCAGCGATCAGCTGCGCAACCTGGCCACCTGGCGACACTGGCAAGGGCTCTTCGATCTGGCCCATATTGCGGCGACGCAACGCGAGCTGATCGCCCTGGATGATCTGCCTCCCGAGGTCGAGGCCGAGGTCGCCCGGCGCGGCCGTGATGCCCTGCCGGATGCGCCGGCCGGCAGCATCGTCTTTTTCAGAATGCCCGCGGTGGCCGTATCGGCCACCGGACTTCGTGCCCAACTGGCTGCAGGCGAGCGCCCCGATGCGCTGTCACCCCCTGCAGTTCTCGACTATATTCAATCGCACCGCCTTTATCGACGGTCGCCACGGAACTGACAATGGATCTCACCAAACAGCAACGCCTGGTCGTCGACGCACTCGAGGATGTCAAAGCCCATGACATCAAGGTCTTCGACACCACAAAACTTACCGGCCTCATTGACCGGGTGATCATCGTCAGCGCCACCTCCAACCGGCAGAGCCGAGCGCTTGCGGCCAGCGTTCGGGACAAGGTCAAGGACCATGGCGGCCATGTGATTTCGGTCGAAGGCGAAGACACCGGCGAGTGGGTGCTGGTCGATCTCGGCGACATCGTCGTCCACATCATGCAACCTGCGGTCAGGGCCTACTACAACCTCGAAGAACTCTGGGGCGGCAAGCCGGTGCGGGTCAAACTCGCCACCGCGAGCATTGCCCGCGCCAGCACCTGATCGCCGCTGTCGGCAAACTTTCGGCCGGCTCACGCTGACATGTTGCTGCGGGTGATCGCTGTCGGCACCCGGATGCCGGACTGGGTCGATCAGGCGGTCGACGATTTTTCGCGCCGTATGCCGGCCGAGTTGCGCATCGACTGGAAGCCGGTCAAGGCAGAACCGCGTGCCGCCGGCGGCAGTGCGGCCCAGTGGAAGAGCCGGGAGGCCCAGCGCATCCAGGACGCTCTGCCCCAGGGCGCCCGGATGGTGCTGCTCGATGAGCGCGGCGCCGATCTCGACAGCAATCGCCTGGCGGCGAGGCTGACCGCCTGGCAGCGCGACGGCCAAGCGGTGGCCATCGTGATCGGCGGCCCGGACGGCGTCGACGACGCGATCCGGTCGCAGGCCGCCGAAACACTGCGACTGTCATCACTGACACTGCCGCATGCGCTCGCCCGGGTACTGCTGGCCGAGCAGCTCTATCGGGCCTGGTCGATCAATGCCGGCCACCCCTATCACCGCGAATGAGACCGGCCCGATGACGTCCGTCGACACCTCTGACAACACGGCGCCGGCAGCGCCTTCGCCTGGCTTCGTCTGGCTTGCATCTCAGAGCCCTCGCCGCCAGGAACTGCTGCGCCAGATCGGCGTGCGCTTCGAGCTGCTGGCACCAGGCCCGGATGAAGACGCCGAGGCCCTCGAGGCATTCCGGGTCGGCGAGTCGCCAACGCAATACGTCGAACGCGTGGTGCTGGCCAAAGCCGCTGCCGCCAGCAAGCGGCTGTTGAACCGTCACGGTGAGCCGGCGTCACGGCCTGCGGCGCCGATCCTGGTGGCCGATACGACGGTGGCCATCGGCGGCAGGATGCTCGGCAAGCCGGCCAACGATGGCGAGGCGCGCGCCATGCTCGAGGCCCTGTCAGGTCGCAGCCATCGGGTCCTGACCGCGGTGGCGGTGGTGCGGGCCGGTCGTCTGGAGCACACCATCAGTGTTTCGCGGGTGCGCTTTGAACGCCTCGCGCCGGTCGACATCGATGCCTATGTCGCCAGCAAGGAGCCCTTCGGCAAGGCCGGCGGCTATGGCATCCAGGGCATGGCGGCCGCCTTCATCCGGCGCATCGAGGGCAGCTACTCCGGGATCATGGGATTGCCGCTGCACGAGACCGCCAGACTGCTCAAGCGGGCCGGGCTGGCCAGCGGCGCGGCCGCGTTATGATCGACCGCACGGGGGGTTGGCGACGACCTCCTGGCGTTTGAAATTTCCAACGACCGCGACAGATGCTTCCGGACGACTGCCAGCCATGACCGAAGAGATCCTCGTCAACGTCACCCCTTTCGAAGTTCGCGTCGCGCTGGT
>CAIKZV010000052.1 GCA_903831925.1 uncultured Burkholderiales bacterium | reverse complement strand
GCCGTCCATGTTGACGAAGCCGCCGCTGGCGCCCGTGGGCCACACGCACCCCCCATGCGTTTGCGCGGTGATGCGTCGAAGATTCGGGCGGGCAGCTATGAGCTCATTGCACCGATCACCTTGCAGACACTGCTGCACCGCCTGACCCGCGGTGATGCGAGCGTGCGTGACATCACCTTGATCGAAGGCTGGAACATCCGCCAGGTGCGCCTGGCGCTGTCGCGTCAGCCTGATCTGCGGCCCCAGTCACAGACCATGACCGACGCCGAACTGCTGGCCGCGGTCGGTGCCACCGAAACCCATCCGGAGGGGCTTTTTGCGCCCGATTCCTATTCCTTTGCGCCCGGCACCACAGACATCGACATCCTTCGACGAGCCTACCGGCTGCAGCGCAAGCGGCTCGATGCCGCCTGGCAGACCCGACCGACGAGCGCTGAGCCGCAGATGCTGCAATCTCCGTACCAGCTGCTGGTGCTGGCGTCGATCATCGAAAAGGAAACCGGCCGGGAGTCCGATCGGGCGCGCGTGGCGGCGGTCTTCATCAATCGTCTCAAACGGGGCATGATGCTTCAGAGCGATCCGACCACCATTTACGGCATGGGCGAGGCCTTCGATGGCAATCTGCGTCGACGCGATCTGAAGACCGATACACCCTACAACACCTATACCCGCACCGGGCTGCCGCCGACCCCGATTGCCATGCCGGGTTCGGCCTCGATTGCGGCGGCCCTGAGTCCGGCAAAGAGTGACGCCCTCTATTTCGTTGCGCGAGGCGACGGCAGCAGCGAGTTTTCCGATGATCTTGCTACGCATAACCGGGCGGTCGCCCGCTATCAGAAGAAGGTGCCTGATCCGATGAATCCGTCTGAGTCACGTCGAGGTCAGCCATGACCGAAAGAGGGCGTTTTGTGACCTTCGAGGGAATCGATGGCGCAGGAAAAAGCAGCCATATCGAATGGTTTGCCGACCTGTTGCGAAAGCAGGGGCGCAAAGTCAGCGTCACCCGCGAGCCCGGTGGCACCGAGCTGGCCGAGGCGATTCGCGAATGGCTGCTCAACCGGCCGATGTCGATGCGAACCGAAGCGCTGCTGGCCTTCGCTGCCCGCCAGGATCATCTCGAACGCGTCATCCGCCCGGCACTCGACAGCGGCGTCTGGGTGATCTGCGACCGGTTCACCGATTCGACGGTGGCCTATCAGGGCGGTGGCCGGGGGATCCCGCTGGCCGATATTGAAACGCTGGAGCATTGGGTCCATCCCGACCTGCAGCCCGACAGAACCTTCCTCTTTGATCTGGATCCGGCGGTTGCGGCCGAGCGTCGTCGCGCCGCCCGAGCGGCGGATCGCTTCGAAGCCGAACAGCAGGCTTTCTTTGTCAGGGTGCGTGATGCCTATCTCACCCGGGCGGCCGGGTCGGGTGCCCGTTTCCGGATCATCGACAGCGCCAAGTCGATCGACGATATTCGAAAAATACTTGAACTTGATGTCGCAAATATCTGATTTTAATATATCTAATTGATTTTTCAATCTCTTCCCTGGCATCATTCGACACTGCTCGAACAGCTTCGCGACGCGCAGCGACTTCCGCATGCCCTGTTGCTGCGCGGCGCATCGGGCATTGGCAAGACCCGCTATGCCCAGGCGCTCGCCGCCTCCTTGCTGTGTGAAACACCGCTCGACAATGGCCTTGCCTGTGGGCGATGTCTGTCCTGCGGCTGGGTCGCGGCCGACACCCATCCCGATTTGAGGCAGCTCACCCGGCTGGTCGATGACGACGGCAAGCAGGCTAACGAGATCAAGATAGATCAGGTCAGAGCGCTGGCGGAGTTCCTTGGCGTCGGCTCGCATCGGGGCGGGCGTCGGCTGGTGCTGATCGATCCGGCCGACGCGATGAATCATGTCACCGCCAACGCCTTGCTCAAGACGCTGGAAGAGCCTGGCCGCGGGCTGTTTTTCATCCTGGTGGCCAATCGGCCCGACGCGCTGGCGGCGACG
>CAIKZV010000051.1 GCA_903831925.1 uncultured Burkholderiales bacterium | reverse complement strand
GGCCGACTGATGGATTCGCGCGGCCCGATGGTGGTCTCGCTGATCGGCGTCATTGCGACGGCGGCCGGTTTGCTGGGGGCCACGCTTGCGAACCAGCCCTGGCACTTCTACGGCACGCTTGGCGTGCTGGTGGCAGCAGGCAGCGTGTGCCTGGGCTATTCGTGTCAGGCGCTGTTTCTGTCGGCGTGGTTCGTGCGCCGGCGGGGCCTGGCGCTGAGCATCGCCTTTGCCGGCGTCGGCGTGGGCTCGATCGTGCTGCTGCCCTTGCTGCAGCGGGTGATCGAGCAGTCGGGCTGGCGCTCAGCCTGTCTGTCGCTTGGCATCTTTGCGGCGCTGTTGCTCACGCCACTGGTGTTTCTGTTGCGCAGGCGGCCCGAGGACCTCGGTCTGCTTGCCGATGGCGACGAGCGCATGACGGGTGGGGTGGCCGGTGTCGCGCGCCCGAGCAATATCGTCGATCCGGCCTGGACCGCGATCGAATGGACCCTGGCCCGCGCGATGCGTACTGCGCGATTCTGGTGGCTGGCACTGGCCTTTTTCTGTGCGCTGTTCATGTGGTACGCGGTGCAGGTCCATCAGACCAAATACCTGATCGAGACCGGCTTTACCGCCCGCGATGCCGCATTGGCGCTGGGCGCAGTGAGTCTTGCCGGCGTGCCGGGGCAGATTGCGCTGGGGCAGCTGTCGGATCGCGTTGGCCGCGAGATTGTCTGGAGCATCGGCGGCATCGGTTTTGTGCTGACCTATCTCGCCCTGCTTGCGCTCGAGTCCAATCCGAGTCCGGTCCTGTTATGGGTGATGGTGATTGCCCAGGGTGCGCTGGGCTACGGCGTGACCTCAGTGTTGGGTGCGGTGGCGGCCGAGATCTTCGAAGGGCCGCACTACGGCAGCATCTTTGGCACGCTGATGTTCGCGGCGATCAGCGGCGGGGCGATCGGGCCCTGGATGGCCGGCATGGTCCATGACGCGACCGGCAGCTATGCGATCGCCTGGTGGATCTCGATCGGGGTGAGCCTGATGACCATCGTCGGCATCTGGATGGCCGCGCCCGGCAAGGTGCGGGCGGTGGCCGGTCGGATCGGACAGATCAGGCGGGCTGCCTGACCGCCGGCTTCCGGGCCGTCGGCGATGCGGCGGCCTTCAGGAGATCCGGGTCCCTTTTTCGCGGGCATTGAAGGCGATCGACTCGCGCGTGGCGAGCAGCCGATCCGACCACTTGCGGGCGACCTTGGCCATGCGTTCGGCACCCACGCCAAGCTGCGACATCGCCACGCAGCCGTTGACCGACTCGCGGTATTCGGCAATCAGGCCATCGCGCAAGGTGAAGCGGCTCATGCCGTCAATGGTCACGCGGCGGCCGGCGAATTCGGGCACGGTCGAGGAAAAGCTCGACAGCGACCAGGCATAGCCGTTGTTGCCCTCGCAGACCGCATCGAACATCTCCCAGCGGTAGTCGGGTCCGGCGTCGCGTAGGAAGAGCTCGGTGAGCATGTGCGAGATCGATTCGCGGCCGGTGTGCGGGCCGTAGATGTAGTCGTGATAGACCGCGTCCGGGGTGAAGCAGGCCGCAAAGGCCGTGCCGTCGCCGGCCTCGGCCGCGCGGGTCATGCGTTCGAGCAGGGCGGCGAGTGTGGGCGTGTCCATCAGGTCGTCTCTGTGTGGTCGTGTGATCGATTGCCGCGGGTTTGAGTGCCTGCCTCAGACGGCGAGTGCCGGCTGAGCCTGGGTGACGGTGTCGCGCCTGGGCGCCAGCGACTTGCCGATATCGGCCAGCAGCTCGTAGGACCGAAGCCGTGCCGAATGTTCGAAGACCGTGCCGCTCACCATCAGTTCGCTTGCGCCGGTGCGCTCGATAAAGCCGGTGAGCAGGCGGTGCACCGTCTCGGGCGAGCCGACGAAGGCGCATTCGAGCATGCGCATCGCCTGGGCTTTCTCGGCCGGCGACCAGTAGGTCTCGATGTCGTCGATCGGCGGCGACATCAGGCCGCGGCGACCGCGCGCCATGTCGGCAAAGCGCATCTGCAGGCTGGTGAAGAGCCGCTTGGCCTGCGCGTCAGTGTCGGCGCAGATCACATTGATGCAGGGCATGACATAGGGCGCTGCGAGTTGCGCCGAGGGCCTGAACAGCTGCCGGTAGGTCTGGATGGCGGCATCGAGGTCGGTCGGGGCGAAGTGCGAGGCGAAGGCATAGGGCAGCCCGAAGTGGGCGGCGACCTGCGCGCCGTAGGTGCTCGAGCCGAGGATCCACAGCGGCACCTTGAGGCCGCCGCCCGGCACCGCCTGGACGCGCTGGCCCGGCTCGACCGGCCCGAACAGCTGCTCGAGCTCCTGGACGTCCTGCGGGAACT
>CAIKZV010000050.1 GCA_903831925.1 uncultured Burkholderiales bacterium | reverse complement strand
GAACTTGGTGTTGAAGATGTTCAGACCCTTGTTTTCCATCGCGCCCATGTTGAAGTCGCCGACAGCCACGATCATGAAGCGGTCGAGGTCGAGCTCCAGGCCGTAGCGCTGTTCATCCCATCGGATCGAGCGGATCAGCGAGGCCATGGCGTGTTCGGTGCGATCGAGGTTGCCCGGCTCGACCCAGACCTGCAGCAGGGCGTCGCGCCCTGAGGCGGTCTGGATGCGCTCTTCGCGGGCCTGCAGATTGCCGGCAACCAGGGCGAACAGATAGCTGGGTTTGGGAAACGGGTCGACCCATTGCACGCGTTGGCGGCCATCGGGCAGGGTCTGCGTCGCGACCAGATTACCGTTGGACAGCAGCACCGGCCAGCGTGCGGCGTCCGCAATGATGTCGACGGTATAGCGCGCCATGACATCGGGGCGGTCTGGGAAATAGGTGATGCGCCGAAAGCCATGCGCCTCGCACTGGGTGTAGAAGCTGCCATTGGACACATACAGCCCGTTAAGCGCGGTGTTGTCGGCCGGGCAGATCATCACTTCGGTGACCAGGGTGAAGACCGCCGGCGGCGCGTCGATGCGCAGTCCGTGGGCATCGGCATGGAGCCGATCGGCGCTGACCGGCTGCCCGTCGATCGAGGCGCTCAGCAGTGTCAGGCTGTCGCCATCCAGCCAGAGCGGCGCGTCAGTCGCGGCATGAGGCAGACGCCGCAGCTGCATCGTGGCGGTGACGCGGGTGTGCTGCGGGTCGAGGTCGAACGACAGCGCGATCGTATCGACCGTATGGGCCGGGGGCGTGTAGTCGAGACGTTGAATCGTGACCGGCTGGTCGGTGCGCATGATCGATGGTCCTGCAGTCGGCGAGCCGTCGATTGTAGTCCGCCGAGCACTGCGACCCGCGCGACGAATGTCGCGATGCGGCGCAGCTTGCCAGGTTCCTGACGCCCTATTTGAGCGTTCGGGGCATCCACCAGTTGGGCTGCGCCGATTCGAAGCGCCCCCGCGCCTGCAACTGGTTGGCCAGGGTCAGCGACCCCAGACCGACCGGACCCTGGACCAGCCAGAGTCTGTCTGTCAGGGCTTGCAGCGGTATGGCGCCTGCCTGGCCGATCAGCGCCCGTGCGCTGGTCTCGTCCATTGGGGTCTTGAGCACCACCACCACGCCGCCAGGCAGGCTGCGTGGCCGCCCTGATTCATCGCGCAGCACTGGGGAAACCTGTGAGGCGACCGCTCGATCGGTGCTGCCCGCCGGGCGCAGCACGCTGCCTTCAGGCAGAAGGCCGCCCGGGAAGTGTGCCTCGAGCGACTGGTCGAGCGTCAGCATGCGAGTGCTCGTGCCGTCGTGCCAGGTATGGGTCGGCTGCACCGACTTCACTGCCACCGATGAACGCTTGCTGGCGGTCTCGATGCGTGATGTGTCGATCGGGCCTGGCGCAGGCTGGGCCAGGACAGCCTGCATGCCGAGCAGGGTGGTCAGGAGGCCAACCGAAAAGCGCTCGGGAAAGCCGCTCAGCCGGGGTTTGGCCCGGGCGGCAATCGTTCGGCCGACGCGGCGACGCGCGATTCGATCAGTGGCCATACAGACGCAGGCTCCAGGCATCGAATCGACCGGTATCGCCCGGCCCCATGTCGGTCACGGTCATGGTCCAGCTGCCATTGGCCGCTTCGCCCAGATGCCGCATCGAGCCGAATCGCCAGTTGCTGTAGGCCCCGCAGGTATCGCCGCTTCCGCCCTTGCAGATGCGTGCATTGGCGAGCTGGCTGACCGCTGCCACCGGGCTGCTGACACTGACCTTCAGGTCGCCGCTGTAGGTATGCGAGGCAGTGAAGAAGATTTCGACGAACTCGATGCTGGTGATGTCGCAGCCGGCAATCGACAAGGTGTCCGAGACCGGTGTCGACGTGCCGTCTGATCCGACATCCGGCAGCGGCAGATTGGGGGTGCGCAGCGGCGAATCGCAGGTCTTCATGCTCGCGCTCCCGCCGACCGAGGTCCAGGTGCCGGCCATGGCGACCGCGGCCTGGGCATTGGCGACACCGAAGCCGTATTTGTGGTTGAACTGAAGGCCGTTTGCGGCCGGCAGCCAGCCGGTGTCGGTGGGGTCGTTGCGTCGTGCCGACTTTGCGAGAATGATCCGCACGTCGCGCCAGGTGAGGGACGGGTTGACCGACAGCATCAGGGCGATCACGCCCGAGACCATCGGCGTGCTGGCCGAGGTGCCGCTGAAGGTCGATTCGTAGGTGCCGTTAAGCGCGGTGGTGGTCACGCCCACCGGGTTCGAGCCGGACGACGGTGCACACACTGTCAGCGTCGCGCCGGGTTCGCCATACCAGGGGCTGACACCGTTGTCGTCGACCGCGCAGACCGTCACGATGCCCCGCTGATTGACGTAGCCATCGAAGTTCGAATTGTCGACCTGGCATTTCCCGGTCTTCGAATCGATCAGGTAGCAGCCGCCGTTGCCGCCGGCAAAGACATAGACCGAGCCTTTTCCCTGGCGACCGGTGAGGAGTCCGCTGGTGATGGCGGCGGTGAAAGCCGCATCGGCCGTGTGCAGATGCCCGTCGTCGGGGGACCCCCAGCTGTTCTGGTAGACCGAATTGAGCTGACTGTCACGGGTCAGCGCATCGGCGATGTCGATGTCGTAGGAGGTCGAGAGCGCGTCGTAAGCCACCAGCGATGCACGGGACGCGACGCCCACCACACCGATGGCATTGTTGTCGCGTGCGAGTACCAGGCCGGCGACCGCGGTGCCGTGATCGTCGTCGGCCTTGATGCAGGGCACCGGCCACACGCTGCCCCGATTGCCGTTGCGGTAGCTGCGACTCGCGCCAGCGACCAGGTTGGGGTAGAGATCGGGATGGGTCACTTCGATCGCGTCGTCGATCACGGCCACTCTCACCCCGCTGCCGCGGGTGACCGACCAGGCGCCCGCGGCGCGCAGGTCTTCGCCGGGTGTGCCGCCGTTTTGTCCGGTATTGGTGAGGTGCCACTGGTCGCCGAGCAGCGGGTCGGGCCCGGTGAGCACCGCGCTTTGCGTGAGGCTGTAGCTCAGGTCGCAGTTATTGCCCGCAGAAATGGTGGTCGGCTGCGCACTGCTGTTGCTGCTGTTGCTGCAGCCCGCGAGGGTGATCGCAAGCAGGGCGATCAGACCGGGCAGCACAACGTCGCGCAGCGCGGCACCCGGACGCATCAACAAAACAAGGACCCCCGATTGCGGCAATTCATATCGGAACGCAGTTTAACCGGAATGCGATGAGCTCATGCCGCCGTCAAGGGCGTGCAGCAGATCGGCAATCAGGTCGTCAGGGTGTTCGAGCCCGATCGACAACCTGACGAGGTTGGGTTCGATGCCCGACTGGCGCATCTGCTCGTCATCGAGGCTGCCGGCCCACATCGCGGCGGCGTGGACCACGAGCGTATCGACGCCGCCCAGGCTGACCGCCTGCTGGGCGAGTGCGAGCTTGCTCACGAATGCCGCGGTGCCGGCATAGTCGAAGGTCAGCCTGAATCCCATCACGCCACCGAAACCGGTCATTTGCTCGAGCGCCAGCGCATGTTGCGGATGATCCGACAGGCCCGGATAAGACACCGATGCCACCGCAGGGTGGGCCGCCAGCGCGCGCGCGACCGTCAGCGCCGAGGCATTGATGCGCTGCATCCTGACCGACAGAGTTCGCAGGCCTCGCAGCAACAGCCAGGCGTCCATCGGTGACAGCGTGGCGCCCATCACGATCTGCGTCGACCACAGCCGTTCGATGAGTGCTTCACTGCCGACGACCACGCCCGCAGTCAGATCATGATGGCCGCCGAGATATTTCGTCGCGCTATGCACCACCAGGTCGGCACCGAGCGAGAGCGGCCGCTGGTTCAAGGGCGTGGCAAAGGTGTTGTCGACCACCACGAGCGCGCCCGCAGCATGCGCCAGACGGGTGGCTGTGGCGATGTCGGTCAGGCTGCAGTCGGGATTCGTCGGGCTCTCCAGCATGACCACCGCGGTGGGGCGTTGCAGCGCCCGCGCGAAGGCCTGATTGTCGGTCTGATCGACGAATTCGCAGCTGACCCCGAAGCGCTCGAGCAGATCGGACAGCAGTCGGGTGGTGCCCATGTAGTGATTGCGCTGCGCCACAACATGGTCGCCGGCACGAAGCAGCCCGAGCAGCGTTGTCGAAATTGCGCCCATGCCGCTTGCAGTGACAAGTCCGGTGGCGCCACCTTCGAGGTCGGCCACGATGCGGGCCACCCGCTGATGCAAGGGGTTGCCGTAACGGGTGTAGTAGCGCGGATGCATCGGTGTCGACGCCATCTGCGCGAAGGCGCTCGCATCATCAGCCAGGAAGGTGGCTGACCATGGGATTGGCGGCGTCAGTGAACTGCCTTCGTGCAGTGCATCATCGGCATGCAGCAGGCGTGAATCGAGATGAAGTGGCGGCTTGGAGGACATGATTCATGAGGTCTGTGACGATGGCGTTCAGAGGCTGTGTTTCTTTTGCCTCATCGCCCTGGAATGCCCGCTGTGCGGGCATCTTTGTGACAGAATGCCCGATCCGCCGTCCGCTGGGTCGGCTGACTTAGTAAAATTCGGCAGGTCGGGCTCCCAAAGCTTTTGATGGCGCTCTGAGTTGCAGCCCGATCAGGTCAATGTTCAAAACCATCGCCAGATAACATTCGAACACCAGGAGGTGACTGCATGAATAAGAGTGAACTGATCGAAACCGTTTCAACGGAGGCTGATATCAGCAAGGCCGCTGCTGAACGCGCCCTCAATTCGATCATCGAGACGGTGACCAAGGCTGTGACCAAGGGCGATCGCGTGACCCTGGTCGGATTCGGCACTTTCTTTTCGAGCAAGCGTCTGGCGCGAGTCGGGAAAAATCCTCGTACCGGCGAAAAGATCAAGATCGCAGCTGCCACGGTTCCCAAGTTCTCTGCGGGCGCCGCCTTCAAGGCCTCGGTCAACAAGAAAAAAGCGAAGTAAGCATTCTGTCCGCGCGTGTGCCAGGATTGACTGGCTTCGCCTGAGGACATT
>CAIKZV010000049.1 GCA_903831925.1 uncultured Burkholderiales bacterium | reverse complement strand
TCGCGGAATAGGTCATGGAACGTGTTTGTTGGTAGACGTGGTTATTGAAAATCAGTGTGAACTTGATGGTTACGTTGGATTTCGATGCGACGAGACTGGTTAAACCTGCGCCCGTGAGCGTCGATTCGAACGATCCTCTGTTGAATTCGACGGTGTATTTGGCTGTCTGCGCGGCGACGATGCCTTTCTTCTGTTTGATGGCAATCTTGATCGAATCGCCGCCGCTGATTGCGTTGCCTTTTGAGTCCAGTGTCAACACTTTGACGACGCCTCCGACGTCGAAATAGACTTTCGAACCGGCGGGGTTGAAGCCGGATGTAATGGGCAGGGTGCCGGCGAATTCGATCATGTCACTGTTTGATTTGGTGAAGTTTAATTTGATGGATGCTGTGGGCATGGCCAGGGCTTCAAGCGTGAGGCCTGTGATGCCGAATATCGCTGAACCTCCTGAAAACCCGATAGTTTTAAGCAGATTCCTGCGAAACGGACTGGTTGAATGTTCGACGGCGTTCGCGTCGGAATCTGCTGCAGAGGGGCTTTTCCTGGTCATCGCTTCGTCGCCAATTTTTCGTTGACTGGAAGCTAACAACCTAAGGTCCATAACCCCAGTGAATTAGTTGCAATCAATCAATTCGGCCACGACACGCTGGAGAATTTTTTGCAAACATTAGTGTCTGGACAGACACCCCGGAAATTGTTTGGTGAACAAATCGGGCTCTGCGCCTTGCACGGTCGGCGCCGATCCGGCATCGATCGGGGGCATTGCTGGCAGAATGTCGGGCTGAAAGACCGCGTCTGACGGCCTGCAGCAAGCCCCGCGCGCGGCGATAACCAATCCCATTCAAGGAGACCCGAGATGAGCCTCGATCACAGCCCGCGCAGCCGACGCGCCTTCGTCAAGACCGCATCGGCCACCGCAGTCGCGCTAGCCCTGCCGGCACGTGCGCAGTCCGACTTCCCTCGCGGCCCGGTCAAGGTCATCGTCGGACTGCCACCGGGCGGTGCGGCCGACATCATCGCCCGCACCATCGGCACCCAGATGGAGAAGTCCCTCAAGCAGCCGGTCGTCATCGAAAACAAGCCCGGCGGGCAATTCGTGATCTCGGTGCAGGCGCTGCTCAATGCCCCGGCTGATGGCCAGACCCTGCTCTACATCTACAACGGTTACGCCTCGGTCAACGCCACCCTCAAACTCTTTGACCTCGAAAAGCAAACCATTCCGGTGGCTCAAGTGGCCTCTACGCCGATCGTGCTGCTGGTGCGCAACGATTCGCCGCACAAGAGCGCGAAGGAGATGTTCGCCTGGGCGCGCGCCAATCCCGAGAAACTGAATTTCGGCACCCTTGGTGCGGGCGGCGTCGAGCATCTGAAGTGGCGGCAGATCGAGAGCGCGGTCGGATTCAAAGGCAATCCGGTCGCCTACAAGGGCGGCCCTGACTCGATGCAGGCCCTGCTGGGCGGCGAAATCGACTGCTTGCTCACCGCTGGCCTCTTCGCCAAGATGTACGTCCCCAAAGGGCAGGCTCGCGTACTGGCCGTGCTTGAATCCTCACGCTGGCAGGACTTTCCCGATGTGCCCACGCTGGCCGAGGCCGGCGTCAACGTGCCGCCGCTGGCCTACTGGGGCGGCTATGTGGTCAAGGCAGGTACGCCACCCGAGATCGTGCAGCGCCTGTTCCGTGAGATCACGGACGCCGCGGTGACCCCGCCGGTCCTCGAGCGGCTGGCTGCCACCGGCGGCATGCCCCTGGTCAGCAAGTCACCCGAAGAATTCCGCAAGTTGCTTAACTCCGACGTCGCCTGGATGACCGAAGCGTCCAAAGGCCTGAATCTGGGAGGCTGAACGATGAAAAATTCACTGCTCAAATGCTCCTTCGCCATGTCGCTTGGCATGGCGGCAATGCTGCCGCAGCAGGCAATGTCAGCGCCCGCGCAGACCGCCGACGCGATCTATCTCGGCGGACCGATCGTGACCGTCAACGAGCTCCAGCCGCAGGCTGAAGCGCTTGCGATCCGGGGCGGGCGAATCATTGCCGTCGGCTATCGCGACGAGGTGATGAAGCTCAAGGGGGCAAAAACGCGGGTTGTCGACCTTGGCGGCAAAGCGCTGCTGCCGGGTTTCATCGATCCGCACGGCCATGTCTACAGCACCGGCATCCAGGCGATTTCGGCCAACCTTCTGCCAATGCCTGACGGCGAGGTCAACACGATCGCCGCGCTGCAATCGGCGCTCAAGTCATGGAGCCAGCAGAACGCCCAACTGACGGCCAAATACCGATGGTTCGTCGGTTTCGGCTACGACGATGCGCAGCTTGCCGAGCGTCGTCATCCCACGCGCGAAGACCTCGACAAGGTCTCAACCGACCTGCCGGTGGTCATCGTTCATCAGTCCGGCCATCTGGGCGTGATGAACAGCAAGGCACTCGAATTGGTCGGCATCACCGCCAGCACGAAAAACC
>CAIKZV010000048.1 GCA_903831925.1 uncultured Burkholderiales bacterium | reverse complement strand
CGCCAGGCCCAGACCCAGGCCACCCGCGCGGCGCGTGCTGGTGGTGTCGGCCTGCTGGAAGCGCTCGAAGGCATTCGGCAGGAAGGCCGGGTCGATGCCTTCGCCGTCATCTTCGATCTCCAGCTGGGCGAGCCAGCCAAGTCGTTTGAGCCGCACCTGGATATGTCCGTCGGGCGGCGTGAACTTGACTGCATTGACCAGCAGGTTCCAGATCACCTGTTCGAGCCGGACCGGATCGCCGACGGTTTCATAGGCCTGCGCATCCATGGTCAGTGACAACTCGACGCGACGCGCCTCGGCCAGCGGTTGTGCGCTGTCGACCGAGGCCTGAAGCAGCCGTGACAGGTTCATCGGCTGCAGGGACAGCCGCAGGTTGCCGTTGACGATGCGGGCGGTATCGAGCAGATCGTCGACCAGCTGAACCTGGGTGTCGAGATTGCGCTGGATGACCTCGACCGCCCGCTCGAGCAGCTCGTTGTCGCCCGCGCGCCGGCGCCGCAGGGCGTGCAGCCAGCCCTGAATCGCATTGAGCGGTGTTCGCAGTTCGTGCGAGACGATCGCCAGCATTTCTTCCTTGGCCCGATCGGCCCGCTGCGCTTCGGCGCGGGCGATGCGCTCGCGCGCCAGGGTCTCGTGAACCGACAGCGACGAGGCCACCAGCAAGGCGAACTGCGTCAGCACCGCCGCTTCTTCGGCGGCAAACCCGCCGACATCGCGCCCCAGCATCAGATAGCCGAGGACATGGTCCTTGCCATCGAGCAGCGGCACCTGAAGCTGATGGACGAGCAGGCCGCCGATCGGCGTTGGCGCCAGACCGGCGCGATCCGATTCGACGGCGGCGGCTGACCAGCGCTGGCGTTCGGCCAGGGGCACCGACTCGTCGGCGTCCAGCCCGATCTCGGGCTCGGGCGCCGCCACCGCATCGAGCCGGAAGGCAACCGCCAGCGCGATTTCTGCCGGCACGATCGTGCGCAGCCTGATGGCCGCAGCGGTGAGCCGCTCGGCCACCGGCCCGGGCGCGCTCAGGCCGCCGAAGGACAGATTGACCGCCCGCAACTGTTCATTGACCGCGGCCAGTCGCTGATTGCTGTCCTGGAGCAGGGCGGTCCGCTCGGCGACCCGGGCCTCCAGGGTGTCATTGGCCTGGCGCAGTGCCAGCGTCATGCGGTCGGCGATCGCGAGCGCGCGGCGACGTGTGCCACCGATCGCCCAGACGATGCCAAACATCAGCAGGCTGGCGGTCGTCCCGCAAATCGCCACGGCGTTGCGTGCCGTCACGCTGGCGGCGCTGGCCGCGCCATCCAGCGTGTCGCGATCGAATCCGAACCGCCAGGCCAGCCAGGTCATGCCAAGCGACAAGGCCAGAACGCTCCAGGCCGCGCCTGGGGTGGCATAGCGCGCCCAGACGTCGTCGCTGCAAGGCCTGATGGGCCGCTCACCGAGGCGCTGCGGTGAACCGGTATCGCTGCGCTCACCGCTTCCAGCCTGCGTCAACGGCGACTGCCCGCGCGGCGCAGGCAAACCCGTGCCGTCGGGCAAATCGAAGGCGGCAGACACGCGTGGCCCGCCGTTCATCAAGGGTTGATCGATGCGGATAGAACCTCCCCGTCGCCGCCGCGGCCGGTCAGCCTCGCCGCCCGAGCAGCAGGCCGATCACCAGCCCGCCGACCGCGGCCGTCGTGACCGACGACAGTGGCCGATGCGACAGCACTTCGCGCGAGGCCTCGACCCGTCGCACGATCTGCTCGCGCGCCCGTTGTGCGACATCGCGGCTGTCCATGATGCTTGCGTTCAACTGGTCGCGGGCCTGGCCGACGCGCCGCTCGAGTTCGCCGCGCACGTCTGCCTGGCCGCTGCGGGCAAGCGTCGACAGATCGTCGAGCAGGCTGTAGAGCTCGTTGCGGGTGGCTTCGATGGCACGCAGCGTCTGACGCGAGGCAATCGCGCCAGCCTTGCCGTTGGTGGCCTCGCCGGCGCGGGGTGCCTGTTCGGCGGCTGATCCGGAAAGTGTGGGGTTGCTTTGAATGCTCATGGTTGTTGCCTTTTTCAGTGGTCAGGGGTGAAGCGGTGTGGGGGCATGCTGTCTCGGTGCGGCGGGGCCGATCGAGCCGGTGACCGCGGCTTGCTGCAGTGAGCGGTCGATGCGACCGCGCTCCTGTGCCGGCAGACTGGCGCGGATGACCGTGCCCAGCCCGGGTGCCGAGGCGACCTCCAGCCGTCCGCTGACGGCCAGCATCCGGTCGCGAAGGCCGCTCAGCCCCTGATGTCCGAAGCCGACGGCAGCCGGATCGAAGCCGCAGCCGTCGTCTTCGATCGTGAGCTCGATGCGCCCGCGGCTGCGCATGAGCCGGACTCGGACTTCGCTGGCATTGGCGTACTTGTGGATATTGGTGAGCGACTCCTGAGCGACGCGATACAGCGCCAAGGCTGCGTCACCGGTCAGATTGACCGATTTGTCGAGCTCGCTGCTCAGCTTGCCGGCAAACCTTTCGCGGTTGGTCACCAGCAGTTGCTCGAGCGCCGCCCCGAATCCGAGATGGGTGAGCAGCGTCGGATGCAGATCCTCGACCAGCCGGCGCTTCAGGCCGATACCATCGCCCAGCAGCTGGCGCAGGGCCTGCAGCCGGCGTGCGATCTCCGGATCCTGGCAGGGCTGCTGCGCGGTCAGCCAGGCCACATCCAGCCTGGCTGCAGTCAGGATGGCGCCGAGTTCATCGTGCAGCTCACGCGCCAGCGCGGCCCTTTCGGACTCGCGGGCATGCTGCAGTCGGGCGGCCAGATCGCGGGTCATGCCGGCGTCGCTGGCGGTGGTGTTCAGCGAGACCGTCGCCGGCGGGCTGACCCTCGGTCGGCGGATACCGCGGGGTGAAGTCGGAAGAAGGCTTGGAATGGGCACGGCGTTTGCCTCAACGTGGCTGTGGACCCGACGGTTCGGGCCGCAAAAACGTGTCAGCAAATTCGGTGCCCATGGAGAAAAACTAAATGAACCAAGTCCAGTCAAACCGCAAACTGAAAGTCGTGATCTGTGATGACCATCCGATCGTCCGAGCCGGATTCCGCCAGTTCCTGGCGGGTCATCCTGACCTGGAGAGCGTGCGCGAGGCCGGCAATGGCCGCGAAGCGCTCGACCTCGTTCGAACCGATGCCTGTGATGTCCTGCTGCTCGACATTTCGATGCCAGGCCAGAACGGCATCGATGTCCTGCGGGCGATCCGTCTGCGCCGCCCTGAATTGCCGGTCCTGATGCTGTCCTCGTTTCCGGAGCAGCACTACGCGCTGCAGATGCTCAAGCTCGGTGCAAGCGGCTACCTGCCCAAGGATTGCGAGCCGAGCGAACTGCTGCGGGCGATCCGTTCGGTGTCGCAGGGCCGCCGCTTCGTGACCGAGGCGGTCGGAGATCTGCTGGCCAACGGGCTGGGCAACAACGGCGACGAGCCGCCGCATCAGCAGCTGTCGGACCGCGAGTTGCAGGTGTTTCTGCGCCTGGCCAAGGGCGAGTCGGTGACGGCGATCGCCAACGTGCTGAACCTGAGCTTCAAGACGATCAGCACCTATCGCTCGCGGGTGCTCGAGAAGCTCAACCTGCACTCCAACAGCGATGTGACCTACTACGCGCTGAAAAACGGCCTGATCGAGTAGTCGCAAGCGGCGTGACCGCGGCGTCCGGGATGGCGGCCTGTGCGACGCCGCGGCCCGGATGCCCCGGTGTCGCCGCCCTGGCCTGACGGCGGCGATTGCGGTGGGGTGAACTCGTTGCGGCGATCTCAGTGCACGGCTGCGTGTGCCCGCCGCAAGAAGGCAAAGAGTTCATCGAGCTGGGTCGATTTGTCGAACACTGCGTGGGCGCCAAGCCGTCGGCATTCGCGGCGCACGACCTGATTGGCACTGTTGGTCAGCACGACGCGCAACGCCGGGGTGTTCGGGTCGGGCAGCGCAGAGCGGCCGATGGCATCTAGCAGCCTGAAACCGTTGCTGTTCTGCAGGACCAGGTCGAGCAGGACCAGGTCGCAGCGGTTGTGGCTGAGCCACCGCATCGCCGCGCCTGGCGTGGCTGCGGTCGCCGCGACCTGCACGCCGCTGAACGATGCCAGCATCGGAATCAGCCTGGTGCAGACGAGCGTCGAGTCCTCATACATTGCTCAATAATTGATAGTTTAGGTTTCTTCATAGATGTATAAGCAGTAGTCTCATCTTTCACATCTCCACTAATTACCTTTCCTGGTTTCTTATAGTTAATGGGGCGAAAGAATTGTCCGCTCTTGGTATCAACAAACCCCCAGACTGTTCTAACTGATTTGCCCTCATTGTAACAAAATGTGCGATCACAACAGAGCACAACGCGAATAACATTGGTCTTAAACTTTTCAGTCTCATAATGATAACCTTCGGGTGCAATATGTGGAAACTTGATTCTCATTTGTTTAATGGAGAATTGTAAAATGATTTGAAGACTGTGATTAAAATAATTGTGGTGGCAATTACACCAACTGCACCTAAGTAGGTTACAGCATCACCAGTGAAGTTGTAGGTTTCGATCATTTGATTTGGTTAATGTGTGTTTGAAAGAAATAACTTAAAACTATGCCAGACGCATAGAAGAAAAGAAAGGAACAACTGCAAATTGACCGTTGCCAGTATACAGTTTGGCGAACCAAGTATATGCCTTTTGAAATACACTTTCACCAGGCAATCCATGCACCTGAAGAATAGCATTCAGGCGAGACTTGGTTGTGTTTGACTGCCAACCACCATCATACAACCGAATGAAACCATCACCTACCTCTGCAATCTTGTTACCGTGCAGATAGACATAACTTACGCCATCGATGTTGGTGACTTCGGTGTTGCCAGACTTCCAATCCTTGCTGTTAGTGATTGCAGCATTCATTTGGGATTCGATCTTACGCATTTGGTCTCCGTTTGGTGGTTTTCTTGATTACCTTAGTAATATAGCAGCATCCTGTCCCGCATAGGTGATTTAGTGGACAGTTTTGAAACTGGCACAAGGCATTAGATTCCGTTGATGAAGTCGGCAACCGCATCATTATATTCAGCTTCGGTTGCAAATGTGCGACCGTAGATTGTTCTTGGATAGGTTACATTTGATTCACCAACCGCAGCAACATTGCGGCAGTCTTGTTCATCATAACCCATTTCAATTAGGTTTTCAACGTAGGGATTGTAGTGTGTCATTTGAGTTGTGTTTGAGTTGTGTGCTTATACTATAGGGACGCCCAGTAGGCATTACTGATGCTCACCATGTTCCGCGCTGAACATGAAGTTTGCGAATTTCACTATAAAGAAACTGTTTCAATTTCTTGTCTTCGGTATTATCAAAGGCATAATGAAGTCGTGCCAGATACTCATCGGGTGTGATACATTTGATAGTCTCCTTGTTACTCATTCCAATCTCATTAAGTGATGAACCTGCCTTTGATTTGGGTCGCCCAAAGTTACCCGTCACATTACCAGATGTTCTCAGTTTAGGGCGAATCTTTGAGAGATTAGAGTATGTCATCAGGGAAGAATAGAGAAAGAACCGCAGAACTTGCGAACCCATTGTAGAGTTTCGTGATAGGATGTGCGGGGTTTCGACATCACCATCGACACCTCTTTGTCGGGATTGTATGCAATGGCAACATAGAGATTGTCACACTCTTTATCAGTGATTTGTTCAAT
>CAIKZV010000047.1 GCA_903831925.1 uncultured Burkholderiales bacterium | reverse complement strand
GAGGTGGCACTGCCTTGATGAGGCACCAGAAGCACATCGGCCGCGAGATCATCGGTCTTGTAGAGATCGAGCAGCCGTCGCTCCTGCGGGGCTTCGATGTCGCCGGCCAGCAGCACCGTCGCGGACGGACTGCGTACCCTGAGCACGCAGCTCACCGCATTGGTTGGCGAGCCGCGCGCCGGCTCGGGCGGATCGGCCGGGTGCAGCCATTCGAATTCGATGTCATCCCATCGCCATCGCTCGCCGCGCCGACAGCGCAGCGGCTTGCGGGCGCCGGCAAGGATGCGGTGATCGGCAGGCAATGACGAGGCGACCCAATCGGGCGTCATCGTCGCGATGATCGAGGCTGCACCACCCGAATGGTCATCGTCCAGATGCGAGATCACGAGCGCATCGGGGCGGCCGATCCCCTGCGCGCGCAGCCAGGGCACGATGACACGGTTGCCGCCATCAGCGTGAGGCCCAAGGCTCGGCCCGGTGTCGTAGACCAGGGCCCGTGCGCCAACCTGCACGACCACCGCCATGCCCTGTCCGACGTCGAGCGCGGTGATCCAGAGCTCGCCGGGGCCGGGACGGGCGAGCGGCGCGCACAGCAGCGGCAGCAGTGCCATCGCACCCAGCGCCCGGCGCGGCACGCCAGACGGTGCCAGCAGCATCGCGCAGCCGGCACTCGAGACGACAAGCGCCAGCAGGCCAGGCCTTGGCATGGGGATGAAGGCGCCGGGCAACTCGGACAGCCATTGCAGACTGACAAGCAGCCAGCGCGTGACGATGGCGGTTGGCACGAGCAGCCAGGATGCGAGCTCGGTGGACAGCAGCGCAATCGCGCCACCGGCAAGCGCAAGCGGCGTCACGACAAGACTCACCAGCGGGATCGCGTAGGCATTGGCGATCGGCCCGATGAGCGATACCGATCCGAAGAACCAGGCCCCCAGCGGCAACAGTGCGATGGTGGCGGCCCATTGCGTGCGCACCGCGCTGTCGACGAAGGTGGCGATACGCCCCAGGCCAAAGCGCGTGCCAGCGCAGACCCAGACGATGGCCAGCACCGCGCCGAATGACAGCCAGAAGCCGGCCGCAAGCGGCGCCCAGGGGTCGAGCAGAGTGATCACGGCAGCCGACACACCGACCGCGGCCGCAATCGAGGCGCAGCGCCCGCTGCCCAGGAGCAATGCGGCCATTGCCAGCATGAAGCAGGTCCTTTGCGCAGGGATGCCCCATCCGGCAAGCAGGGCATAGGCAAACGCAACCGCGACCGAGGCGAGCAGCCTGACCACCTGAACCGGAAGATGGCAGGCAAACCCGTGACGCGACGCCCATCGGCGACGCCACAGCCATGACGCCAGACTGCCGCCCAGACCGGCGAGCATGGTGATATGCAGGCCAGAGATCGACATCAGATGACCGACGCCGGTCTGATTGAACATGGTCCAAAGATCGGGATCGATTGCGGCCTGATCACCGATGGCGAGCGCTGCCAGCACGCCGCCCTCGCGGGCATGGTCGCGCCCGCAAGCCTGCAGAATGGCCGAACGGATTGCCAGGCGTGCCCGCTCTATGGCGACCATCAGGCCGGGGACGTGCGGGTCGATCAGCTGGCCGCTGCGCACCGATCCGATCGCCCCCACCCCTTCTTCGAGCCAGCGAAGTTCGCGATCGAAGGCATCGGGGTTGTCAGTCGCATGCGGGCGCTTGAGGCGAACCACGAACTGCCAGCGCTGGCCGGGCAGGACCTCGGGCATGGCATCGGCTGATGCGTCGCGCTGGGCCGCTCTCCAGGCAGCCTGCCAGGCGATCTGAATGCGGGGCGATACCTGACACGAGGCGATCGGTTCGCATGATTCAACCCGAAAACCAAAGCGCTGACCATGGGCCAGCCGAACCGGCAACTCGTCGACGATGCCACGTACGGTGAGGTCAACGCCTTCGAGCGCCACCGGCAGTCGCTCGCCCAGGCGATCGGCCGCTCGCCATCCGGCGCAGGACCAGGCAAGCAGTGCCAGGGCGATCAGCGCAAGCACCCCTGCGGCGCGCGGCCCGGTGCGCGCGAGCGCGCATGCCGCCAGACCTGACAGCATGGCGATCAACGCGCCCGCCATGAGCCATGAATCGGCCGGCAGGCGTGCCGACAGCTGAAGCCCGAGCACCGCAAGGATGATTGCAGGCGCAAGCCAGATCGAGAGCACAGAGCGATGACCCATCGGCACCGACCTTATCGGTACGCGATCGGCGCCACAATTGGACCGAGGTTCTAAGACCCTGGTCGTGAGAAGCAATCGTGCACAGACACTTCCGGGGCCAGCGTTTCGGCCAGCCGCGGCAAAACCCGGATCGCATTAGCACCGGTGGCCGCGAGCACCGACTCGATCGACTGATCGCGCAGCTCGGCGAAAACCTGCGCAATCGCCGGCATCTGCTGCGGCGAATTGCGCTGATCGTTGATCCAGGATGGCGCGATATCGGGCGCGTCGGTTTCGAGCACATAGGCATCGGGCGAAAAGGCCGCAGCCAGCCTGCGGATCTGCAATGCACGGGTGAAGGTCATCGCGCCGCCAAAGCCCAGCACACAACCGAGATCGATGAAGGTCGCAGCCTGCTGAACGCTGCCGTTGAAGGCATGGGCGATCCCGCTGCGAGGACGAAGCCTGCGAAGGTGCTTGAGTACGGTGTCCTGGGCACGGCGCACATGCATGATCACCGGAAGGTCAAAGTCGCGGGCGATGCGCAGCTGCTCGACGAAGAAGCGCTCCTGTCTCACGCGATCCAGGCCGGGGACGAAGTGATCGAGTCCGATTTCCCCGACCCCGACCAGCCGCGGATCATTGATCGACCGGGCCACCGCCTGGCGCAAAGCGGTCAGTTCGGCGTCGTCAGCCTGATCAACATGAAGCGGATGAATGCCAAGCGCATAACGCACGCAGGGGTGATGTGCGGCGAGCGCGGCGACCGCCTCGAAATTGAAGGCACCAACCGCCGGCACGACGATGCAGGCCACACCCGCCGCCACCGCCGCATCGACCACGCCATCGCGGTCGGCATCGAACTCGGCGGCATCGAGGTGGCAGTGGGTATCGATGAGCATCGCTGCGCATCCCGGCGGCCGATCAGGCCGACGTCAGTCGCCCTTCGCGCAGGGCGAGGATGCGATCGGCGCGCTGCGCCAGCTCGAGGTCGTGAGTGACGATCACGAAGGCGGTTGCGCGCTCGCGGCTGAGCTGCTCCATGAGCTCGAACATCTGGCGGGCGGTGCCGCGATCGAGATTGCCGGTCGGTTCATCGGCCAGCACGCAGACCGGTTCGGTCACCAGCGCGCGGGCCAGCGCCACGCGCTGGCGCTCGCCGCCCGAGAGTTCACCGGGCTGATGGGTCAGACGTGCACCCAGTCCGACCTGACGCAGCATGGCCTGCGCCTTGTCCCTTGCCTGTGCCACCGGCATGCGCCGGATTCGCAAAGGCATCATCACGTTGTCCAGGGCACTGAACTCGGGCAGCAGGTGATGAAATTGGTAGACGAACCCAAGCAGCCGATTGCGGGCCTCGCCACGCTGCGCCTCCGACATCTCGTCAAGGCGCTTGCCTGCCAGCCAGACTTCGCCGCTGCTGGCGTTGTCGAGACCTCCCAGCAGATGGAGCAGCGTGCTCTTGCCCGATCCCGAAGCGCCGACGATCGCCACCCGCTCGCCCTGGTTGATCTGCAGATCGACGCCTGACAGCACGGTCAGCTGGTCGGCCCCCTGGTGGTAGTGGCGCGTCAGATTTCGGCAGGCGAGCACCGGCTGATCACTCATATCGCAGCGCCTCGGCCGGCTTCACCCGCGAAGCGCTCAGACTCGGATAGATCGTTGCGGCAAAGGCCAGTACGCAGGAAGTCAGGCCGATCGAGATCACATCCGACCAGTGCAAGTCACTGGGCAGGTAGTTGATGAAATAGACGCCGGCGGGCAGGACCTGAAAACCGAAGAACTTCTCGACGGCAGCCACCACCGGCCCGATGTTCTGCGCGAGCACCACACCGAGCGACACGCCAAAGAGCGTGCCGAGCAGCCCGACCAGCGCCCCCTGGACCACGAAGATCGCCATGATCGACCGGGGCGATGCGCCCAGCGTGCGCAAAATCGCGATGTCGCTGCGCTTGTCGGTCACGGTCATGACCAGCATCGAGACAAGATTGAAGGCGGCCACCGCGACGATCAGGGTGAGGATGATGAACATCATCCGCTTTTCGATCTGCACCGCTGCAAACCAGTTGCGGTTCTCGCGCGACCAGTCACGGGCATACAGGCTCTGATCGAGGGTTCTGCCGAGTTCGGCAGCGACCATTGGTGCCTGCTGCATGTCGGCGGTGCGCAGTCGCAGCCCG
>CAIKZV010000046.1 GCA_903831925.1 uncultured Burkholderiales bacterium | reverse complement strand
CACCATCAGCAGCGCCGCACCGCGATCGCGCACCTGCTCGTCGATCAGCGCCAGCGCCTGGGCGGCGGTCCGCGGATCGAGGTTGCCGGTGGGTTCATCGGCCAGGATCAGGCGCGGCGAATGAACCAGTGCGCGCGCCAGCGCCACCCGCTGCTGCTCGCCGCCCGAGAGCTCGCGCGGCAGCGCGTTGACCCGGTCGCCCAGTCCGACCCGATCGAGCATCGACTCGGCCGCAGCGCGCGCCTGCCCGATCGCGCAGGCACCAAGCAGCATCGGAATAGCCACGTTCTGCCACAGCCGCAGATGCGCAAGCAGGTGAAAGGCCTGAAAGACGAAGCCGATGTCGCGGGCCCGAATGGCCGCGGCACGCTCGTCGCTCAGGGTGTGCATCGCCTGGCCGTCGAGCCAGATCTCACCGGCATCCGCCCGCTCGAGTCCGGCAATCAGGTTGAGCAGGGTGGATTTGCCCACACCCGATTCGCCCAGCAAGGCAACCCGCTCGCCGGCCTCCAGGCGCATCGAAATGCCGGCGAGCACATCGCGCTGCGGCCCGAAACGCTTGTGAACCTCGATCAGTTCGAGCGCTGCGCTCGTCGATGTCGCAGCCTGATCGGTGGCTCGAGGAAGATCAGTCTTTGCGGACATCAGTTGGCCTGTATCGATTGCCGGTGGCAGCACAGCCGAAAAGCGGTGACACGGCGCCCGGGTGGCCCCTCACCCGGCCCGCTCTGCACCGGCGCCGCCAGCCTGCTTGCAGTGCCCGGCCACCAGATCGACCAGCATCGGCACCAGCGGCTCGGGCAGGTCATGGCCCATGCCCGCGACCTCACGGAAGGAGGCGCCAGGAATATTGGCTGCGGTGTCGCGACCGGCACCGATCGGGACCAGCGTGTCGCGATCGCCGTGGATCACCAGCGTTGGTGTATCGATGGTGCGCAACAGCCGTCTGCGATCGCCGCTGGCCATGATCGCAAGCATCTGGCGGGCCACGCCCGCCGGGTTGTAGGCGCGCTGCATGCTCTGGCGCAGACGCTCGCGCAGGATGTCGCGCGGCGGCTGAAGGCCGGGGCTGCCGATCAGCATCCAGATGTGCTCGGTGTGATCGAGGATCTGGGCTTCGGTGGCACCGCGCGGTGGCGGGCTGAGCAGGGCGCGTGTGGCCGGCGACATATGGAAGCTGAATCGCATCGCGCCGCTCGAGGACATGATCGATGTCAGCGAGTGCAGCCGTTCGCGATGTTTTGCGGCCAGCACCTGGCCAATCATGCCGCCCATCGAGATGCCCAGCACATGGGCCCGATCGATCTTCAGCGTATCCATCAGCCCGATTGCGTCCGACCCCATGTCCTCGAGGGTATACGGGGGCTGTACCGGAAATCCCATGATGCCCTTGAAGGCAGCGGCGCGCAGATCGATCCGTTTGGTCGATGTGGCGCGGCTCGACAGGCCGGCATCGCGGTTATCGAAGGTCACGACGCGAAAGTCGCGAGCCGCCAGACCCTCGATGAGGGAGGTCGGCCATGCGGTCATCTGCAGGCCCAGGCCTGTGATGAGCACGATGGCGGGTGCGCTGGGTGAACCATGCACCGCATATTCGATGCGGATGCCGGAAGGAAGGTCGGTATGCATGGCCCGCAGTGTAGCGGTTCAATGTAACGGTTCGATGCGGCGGTTCGATCCGGGCTTTCGCCCAGGCTTAGGCACTGAGCAGGCACTGAGCAGGCGCTCAGCCAAGCAGCTGACGGGTATCCAGGCCGAAACGCGCGCGCAGCCCGGCCGCCATCTCGGGTCGCGCGGTGAATTCATAGACCAGCGCCAGGTTGTGCGCAGCAAGGCGCCCGCCGCGCCCCTGCACCGCGCCTGCGATATCGGGTCGCTCGCCGATGGCCAGGCATCTGAGCCAGGCGGTCTCGGCCTTGGCCAGCAATGCGGTGGCCTGCATCGGGTCATTGACCGCCCAGTCGAGCAGCAGGTCGCCGAGTGCAAAAAAGACATCGGGCGATTCGGCGCAGTGGATCTGCTCGAGCGTCGCCAGCGTCAGGCCCTGCGCATGGCGGCCGAGCCGCTTGAGCCCGAAGAGCCTGCGGGCAACCAGGTCGCATCGCCAGGGCGCATGCTCGTCGGCAAGCGGCAGGGCGCGAGAAAAGAAATTTTCTGCGAGCGCGTGTTCTTCATAGACCGCCGCATCCTTGCCGATCTGATAGCACAGGTAGGCATCATCGGGATGCTCAGCCAGATCGGCTTCGAGCAGCCGGCGATTGCGCCCGCGCTTGGCGGCGAGCGCCGCCGGTGCATAGCCGTCGTGGCCGATATGGATCGGCATCCGCCGGATGGCCAGACCGTGCGAGGGCTGCTCGTGAATGCGTCCGATATAGCGCACCGACCCCGGCAGTACGCGACTGAGCCAGCTGTCGGCACGCTCCTGCCCCTGCTCGCCGAAATGCTCTTCCATGCGCAGCGCGCCGACAAAATCGGGAGCCGTGCCGGCCAGCTCGCGGATCGCTTCGCCGCCGCTCACCAGCCACTCGTCGGCATCGAGCACCAGATGCCAGTCGGCATCGGCCATCGCGAGTGCCGCATTGCGGGCCGCCGAAAAGTCATCGCACCACTCAAACTGCCCGACGGTCGCGCCATTGGCCCGGGCCACCTCGATCGTGGCGTCCGTCGAGCCGGTATCAAGGACGCAGAGCCGGTCGACCCAGGGCGCCACGCTCGCGAGCAGGCGGCCGATTCGCGGCGCTTCATCGCGGGCGATGACCACCAGCGCGACCGAATGGCTCACCGAAATCGCACCGATACCGACGGATTGCCCGGCAGTCCTTCATAGACCACCCGCACCGTCTGCCCGGGCTGCGGCGGCAAAAGGCGCGAGAACGAACCGAGCGAGAGCAGGTCGCCCGGCTTGAGGGTGATGCCCGATTTCTTCAGATCGTCGGCCAGCCAGATGACCGCATTGAGCGGGTGGTCGAGAATCGCCGAGCCCTTGCCGCTGTCGAGTTCGCGGCCAGTGCCGTCGATCACCCGAACCGTCATCTCGCGAAGTGCCGCCGACATGGCTGATGGGTTCCCGACGGCGATCGCCTCGCCCAGCACGCCAAGCCGCGCGCCGGCATTGATCAGCGTGATCGTCGGGCCGTTGATGCGCGACGGATCCTTGACGATCAGATCGGGCAGTTCGATGAAGGGTCTGATCGAGGCGATCGAGGCCAGCACCTGCTCGGGCGTTCGTGCCTCATGGATCGAGGCATCACGCACGACAACCACCAGGTCGGCTTCAAACACCGGCAAGGCGCCGAACTTTGCCGGCACCTCGGCGCCGTCGGCCAGGACCATGGCATCGAGCAGGGTGCCGCGCACCGGCGCCGGATAGTTGAAGCGCTTTTGCACCGCCGGGTTGGTG
>CAIKZV010000045.1 GCA_903831925.1 uncultured Burkholderiales bacterium | reverse complement strand
GATTGATGAAGATGACCAGGCAGTTGGTGCGCTTGATGCTGCCGGTCAGTTTGCGCAGCGCCTGCGACATCAGGCGCGCTTGCAGACCAGGCAGGGAATCACCCATTTCGCCTTCGATTTCGGCCTTGGGGGTGAGGGCCGCGACCGAGTCGATGACGATCATGTCGACCGAGCCTGAACGCACCAGCGCGTCGGTGATTTCAAGTGCCTGCTCGCCGGTATCGGGCTGGGAGATGAGCAGGTCTTCGAGCTTGACACCCAGCTTTGAGGCGTATTGCACATCAAGGGCATGCTCGGCGTCGATGAAGGCGCAGGTGCCGCCGAGTTTTTGCATCTCGGCGATGACCTGGAGCGTGAGCGTGGTCTTGCCGGAAGACTCCGGGCCGTAGATCTCGACCACGCGACCGCGGGGAAGACCACCAATGCCCAGCGCGATATCAAGACCGAGCGAGCCGGTGGAGACAACCGGGATATCGACCGCAACCTCGGCATCGGACAGCTTCATGACCGAGCCCTTGCCGAACTGCTTTTCGATCTGCGAGAGCGCGGCGGCCAGCGCCTTGGCTTTTTCGACCTTGGATTTGGAATCGTCCATGAAATGTCCTGTGGGAGCGGCGATGACTGACCGATTCTGGATGGAGATCCGCGTCAGGATCATCGACTGGGTTGAGTGAAATCGATAAAAAAGTATCGCACGGAACTACTGTATAAACAATCAGTCTTTTGGCCTAGACTGTCTGGTCAAGGCATCACTCGCGACCGGGCCGTGATCAGGCCGCAGGAGGCCGATCGGCGAGTTCTGCGGCCAGCCGGCGCGACGCTTCGCGCAGCACATGAATGGCCGACTGACGCCTCACCGCCGCCCGGTCGCCGTCAAAACGCAGCGTCTGCGCCAAGACCAGCGGCGCGTCCGAAGGCCGTGCCGGCGACCGGATCGCCCATCCGAAGCAGACTGTGCCGACCGGCTTGCCGGGTGTCGCGCCGCTCGGGCCGGCAATGCCGGTGACCGCCATCGCAACCTGAGCATCGGAGTGCCGCAAGGCGCCCAGCGCCATCTCGCGTGCAACCGGCTCGCTGACCGCGCCATGGGCCTCAAGGACCGCGAGCGGCACACCGAGCGACTCATGCTTTGCCTGGTTGGTATAGGTCACGAAGCCGCGATCAAACCAGACCGATGACCCTGCGGTTTCGGTCAGCGCCACCGCCACCAGCCCGCCGGTGCAGGACTCGGCGGTCACGGCCATCAGGCCGAGCGCCTGCAACTCGCGCCCGAAGGCTTGGCCGGCGGCATGGACGGCGGCATCGTCGAAGGGTTTGTCGAGATCGTTCATCGGTAGATCGCCATCCAGATTGCAAATACCAGAACTGTCATGAAGGCCGCGAGTGCATCATCGAACATCACCCCGAAGCCGCCCTTGAGCGTGCGGTCGAAGTGGCGGATTGGCGGCGGCTTGATGACATCGAAGGCCCGAAACACGGCAAAGGCAAGCATCTGCGAGATGAAGCCTGCCGGGACGATCAGCAGGACCGCCCAGAAGGCCACGATCTCGTCCCAGACCATGCCGCTGTGATCGAGTACACCGAGGTCGCGACCGGTGTTCTGGCAGGCCCAGCAGCCGAGCGCAAACGATGCCGCAATGAGTGCCCACCAGCCGGCATCCGACAGCCAGGGATCGAGCACGAGAAAGGCGGCCCACGCCCAGAGCGTGCCGACCGTGCCCGGCGCCACCGGAGACAGCCCGCTGCCGAAGCCGAGCGCAATCCAGTGCGACAGGCGTGGACGCATGAAGGCGAAAGTGGGATTCGTCCAGGGGCGTTCAGCCGCCATCGGGCGCGCGCTGCGGCCGGTCGCGTCAGCGGAAGTGGTCGAAGGCGGCTGCATGAAAGTCGATCCGATTTCCGTGGGCATCGAGAAGTTGCACACCGGGCTGGTCTGTCACGGTGCCGATGCGGGTGAGTGTAAGGCCGAGCGAGCGGCTGAGCATCGCCAGGGCAGGACGGGCCGAGACCGGCGCGCAAAACAGCAGCTCGTAGTCATCGCCACCGGAGAGCGCGAGCGCCATGCGCTGCGAGTCGGGCAGATGATCGAGCGCGGTGTCGACCGGCACGCGCGGCCAGTCGATGAGCGCACCAAGCGGCGCGGCGCGGGCAGCGGCCGATCGGCTCAGCACATGACCGAGATCGCCGACCAGACCGTCGGAGAGGTCGATGGCGGCGCTTGCGATCGAGCGCAGGGCCAATCCAAGGGCCACCCGCGGCTGTGGCCGCTCAAGCCGCAAGCGGGCGGCGGCAAGCGCCGTGCGCAGGGGCGCGGCATTCGCGCGGGCATCAGAATCAGCGTTCGATCCGGTACCTGAACAATCAGCACCCGGCATCGGAAAAGCTTCGGGCGTGAGCCTGCAGGCAACCGCCCAGGCGGGGGCGCCCAGCGCGCCCGAAACCCACAAGTCGTCGCCCGCCCGTGCACCGTCGCGACGCAGGGCGGCATCGGGCGGCACTTCGCCGAACACCGTGATGCACAGATTGAGCGGGCCTCGCGTGGTGTCACCGCCGATCAGCTCGCAGTCGTGGGCGTCGGCGAGCGCAAAGAGTCCTCGGGAAAACGCGGCGAGCCATCGCTCGTCAGCCTGCGGCAGCGCCATGGCAAGCGTGAAGCCAAGCGGGCGCGCGCCCATTGCCGCCAGGTCGGACAGATTGACCGCGAGCGCCTTATGGCCGAGCGCGGCCGGATCGACATCGGCAAAAAAATGTCGGCCCTCGACGAGCATGTCGGTCGAGATCGCCAACGACTGATCGGGTCCGGGTCGGATCAGGGCACAGTCGTCGCCGATGCCGAGCAGCGCCCGGCGAGGTCCGGCGGATCGCTCGAAGTAAGCCCTGATCAGTTCGAACTCGCCCAGCGCCATCGGCGTGCGGCCTGCCGCTCAGCGCGTGCGAATCTCGGTCGGCCGCGCTTTGGCAGCGACCTTGTCGAGCACGCCGTTGACGTACTTGAACCCGTCTGTGCCACCGAAGGTCTTGGCCAGCTCGACCGCCTCATTGATGACGACCCGATAAGGGATCTCGAGATGGCAGGTCAGCTCGTAGGCGCCCACCAGCAACGCCGCATGCTCGACCGGCGAGAGCTCGTTGAGCGGCCGGTCGATGAAGGGCGAGATCTGGGCGTGCAGCAGATCGATATCACGGATCGAGCCATGCAACAGCTCGCAGAAGTGATCGCGGTCGGCCTTCTCGAAACTCGGCGAGGTCGACGCCAGATGGGCTTCGATCGCACCAACGTCTTCAGGCGAGACCAGCCACTGGTAGAGCCCCTGGATGGCGAGTTCTCGGGACCGCCTGCGGGCACTCTTGGGCGGCGTGCGCTCGAAGGTCTGGGCCCCTGGAGCGCCCTCGCCGCGCGGCGCACCGGACCGCTCAGGCCGCTCGGGCCGGTTCATGAGGACCGGTCACTCATCGTCGTCGTCATCGGGCGCCAGCGATGCAAGCGAGGCACCGAGGTTGGCCATCTCGATCGCGACACGGGCGGCATCGGCACCCTTCTCGCGGGTGCGGGCATGGGCCTGCTCATCGGTGTCGACAGTGAGAATGGCGTTGGCGATCGGCATGCCGTATTCGAGCGAGACCTGCATCACGCCCTGCGAACTGCGATCGGAGACGACCTCGAAATGGTAGGTCTCGCCGCGCACCACCGCACCGAGCGCGATCAGCGCATCGAATTCGTTGACTGCCGCCAGCTGGCGCAGGGCGGTCGGAATCTCGAGCGCGCCCGGCACCGAGCAGATGAAGACATCTTCTTCGCTGACGCCAAGCCGGCCGAGTTCGGCCAGGCAGGACTCGCGAAGGGCGGTGCAGATCGGCTCGTTGAACCGCGATTGCACGATGCCCACACGCAGGCCTTCGCCATTGAGTTCTGCATTGAAAACTTCGATATCCACGCTGATGTCCTTTGTGATGCGGCCCGGAGAAAGCTCAGGGCTGCGATTCGAAACCGACTACTTGCAGGTCGTAGCCCGCCATACTGGGCATGCGCCGGGGCTGCGAGAGCAGCCGCATCCGTCCCACGCCGACTTCACGCAGGATCTGGGCTCCCACGCCATAGGTGCGCAGATCCATCTTGGCCGCCCGCTTCGGACGCTGGCTGGCCGGCAGGCCGCTGGCGAGATCCTCGAAGCGACGGACCAGCGATGCGCCGTCCTGGGCACAGTTGAGCATCACGAGTGCTCCCCTGCCATGCGCCGCGATCGCCTCAAGGGCCCGATGGACCGACCAGGCATGCACGCCGCGCTCGACTTCAAGCAGATCGAGCACCGACAGCGGCTCGTGAACCCGCACCAGCACTTCGTCATCGGGGCCGAATTCGCCGCGCACCATGGCCAGGTGCGGCGAGCCGCTGGGCTTGTCGCGGAACATGATCATGCGAAAGGGTCCGCAGGGTGTTTGCACGACACGCTCACCGACCCGCTCGATCAGGCTCTCGTTGGCACTGCGATAGTGGATGAGGTCGACGATCGTGCCGATCTTCAGGCCGTGCTCACGCCCGAATTCGATCAGATCGGGCAGACGGGCCATGGTGCCGTCGTCTTTGAGAATCTCGCAGATCACCGAGGCAGGCGTGAGCCCGGCGAGTTCGGCGAGGTCGCAACCGGCCTCGGTATGACCGGCGCGCATCAGCACGCCGCCCGACTTGGCCGTCAGCGGAAAGATGTGCCCGGGTTGCACCAGGTCGTCGGGCTTGGCGCCGGACGCCACCGCCGCCTGCACCGTGCGCGATCGGTCGGCCGCCGAAATGCCTGTTGTGACGCCCTCGGCGGCTTCGATCGAAGCAGTGAAGTTGGTGCCGTGCACCGTGCCGTTGGCCTGCACCATCGGCGACAGATTGAGTTGGCGGCAGCGGGCTTCGGTCAGTGTCAGGCAGATCAGGCCCCGCCCGAAACGCGCCATGAAGTTGATCGCCTCGGGCGTCACGAAGTCGGCGGCAAGCACCAGATCGCCTTCGTTTTCGCGGTCTTCCTCGTCAACGAGAATGACCATCCGGCCGGCCGCCAGTTCGGCAATGATCTCGCTGGTGGGCGAGATCGCATCGCTGTGGGGCGCCGCAGGCGCTGACGGGTGCAGGGGCAGAACGTTTGGCGTCGACATGAGAGACCGCGGGCTGAGACGGACCGGATTGACCGCTGGACCTTGCTGCACTGGTCTGATTGCGGGCGAAGGGCTCGAGTATACCGGGCCGGCCAGTGTTGCCGCCGAAAGTTGCCGCATGAAAGGGCCAGCTAAACTGGCTGCCGAACGGCCCGCTCCAGGGCCCATTCCCGGAGATTGAAGACCATGTCGAGTTCGCTGATTCGCGCAGGACTTGCGCTGCTGTTTGCCCTGCTGGCGGGAGCCACGCAAGCCCAGACTTTTCCCTCGAAGCCAATCAGGCTGATCTGCCCGTTTCCGCCTGGTGGCGCGGTTGACATCGCCTCGCGGGCGATTGCCGCCGAGATGTCGAAGACCCTCGGCCAGCAGGTCACGGTCGAGAATCGGCCGGGTGCCGGCGGCAATATCGGCGGCGCCGAGGTTGCGCGGGCGGCACCCGACGGCTACACCATGCTGATGACCACCAGCGGCATCCAGGCGATCAACCCGGTGCTCTATCCCAAGATGCAGTACGACCCCAACAAGGATCTGACCCCGGTCGCCGTGCTGGTGTCGCTTGCGAACGTGCTGGTCGTCAATCCGGCG
>CAIKZV010000044.1 GCA_903831925.1 uncultured Burkholderiales bacterium | reverse complement strand
GCGCTCGCGTCTTCAGCCATCAGCGCCGCAGCTGCGGCCCCCCGTCCGCGTGTACAGCTGCTCATTCAGCCAGCGGAAGCGGCCACCACGCAACTGAAGCTCAGCACGCTGCAGCACAGACAGGGTGCCAAGCGGCGACATTTCAGTCATGCCCCAGGCATGAATGACATTGACGCCGAACTGCTCGCGGAAGGTCCGGATCATGGCCGGCGGGCAGGCCGAACCGCCAATCACGGTGCGGGTGAAAGTCGAAAAGCGCAGGTTGTTGCCGACCACATGATTGAGCAGTCCCAGCCAGACCGTGGGCACGCCCGCCGAATAGGTGACCTTCTCGGATTCGAAGAGCTCATAGATTGACTTGCCATCGAGCGCAGGACCCGGAAATACCAGCTTGGCGCCCACCAGCGGCGCGATATACGGAATGCCCCAGGCATTGACATGGAACATTGGCACCACCGGCAGGATGGTGTCCTTGGTGCTGCAACCCATGGCATCGGGCAGCGCAGCGCCATAAGCCTGCAGCAGCGTCGAGCGATGGCTGTAGAGCGCGCCTTTCGGATTGCCGGTCGTGCCCGAGGTGTAGCACAGGCAAACCGCCGAGCGCTCGTCAATCTCAGGCCAGACAAACCCGTCTTTGCCCGAGGCCAGCAGATCCTCGTAGCAGATCAGGTTGGCAATCTTGCTGCCGGTGGGCATGCGATCGCGGTCGCACATCGCCACCCAGCCCTTGACCGTCGGGCACTGCTCGGCGATCGCCTCGACGATCGGCAGGAAGGTCAAGTCGAAGGCCAGCAGCGTATCTTCGGCATGATTGACGATCCAGGCGATCTGCTCGGGGTGCAGGCGCGGATTGATGGTGTGGATGACCGACCCCATGCCGCCGACCGCGTAATAGATCTCCATATGCCGATAGCCGTTCCAGGCCAGCGTGGCCACACGGTCGCCGACCTGCACGCCATGAGCGGTCAGTGCATTGGCAAGCTTTTCGGTGCGGGCGGCGAAGGCCGCGTAGTTGTAGCGATGCAGGTCACCCTCGACCCGCCGCGAAACGATCTCGACTTCCGGAAAGTGGCGCGCTGCGTGCTGCAGCAGGTTGGACACCAGTAGCGGCATGTCCATCATCAGACCTTGCATGGGGATTCCTTCGGGCAAAACCGTCGATGGTGATCATCCGCACTACTGTCGTCAAGCCGCCGTAGAATGCGCGGATGACCATCGCCACCGAACTGCCTTCGCTGCAGGCACTGAGCTTTGACAACCGCTTCGCCAATCTCGATCCGGCGATGGGAACCCGCCTTGCACCCGTGCCGCTGCCCGATCCCTATCTGGTCGCTGCCTCGTCGCAGGTGGCCGGCATGCTCGGCCTCGATCCGCTGGTGCTCCAGTCTTCCGAATGGCTCGACGTCGTCGCCGGCAACCGGGTGCCCGAAGGCGCGCAGCCGATGGCCGCGGTCTATGCCGGCCACCAGTTCGGCGTCTGGGCCGGACGCCTGGGCGATGGACGTGCCCTGCTGCTGGGCGAAGTGGCCGGCCATGACGGCAGCCGCCATGAATTGCAGCTGAAAGGCTCAGGCCCGACCCCTTATTCTCGAATGGGCGACGGCCGAGCCGTCCTGCGATCGTCGATTCGCGAATTTCTGTGCTCCGAGGCGATGGCCGCACTCGGCATCCCGACCACCCGGGCGCTCGCCGTCGTGGGTTCCGATCAGCCGATCATTCGCGAAACCGTCGAGACCGCCGCGGTCGTGATGCGGGTGTCGCCGTCCTTCGTGCGTTTCGGCAACTTCGAGTATTTCGCTCACTTCAATCAGCACCAGGCGCTGAGGGTGCTGGCCGACTATGTCATCGACCGCTATGAACCCGAGATCGCCGCACGCGGACCGGCCGCCACGCGCACCGGTGCAAGCTATGCCGCCTTGCTCGAGAACGTAGCGCGGCGCACCGCGTCGCTGATGGCGAAATGGCAGTCGGTCGGTTTTTGCCATGGCGTCATGAATACCGACAACATGTCGATCCTGGGGCTGACGATCGATTACGGCCCCTTCGGATTTCTTGATGGCTTCGACGCCAATCACATCTGCAATCACACCGACCAGCAGGGTCGCTATGCCTATGCAATGCAACCGGGTGTGGGCGAATGGAACTGCTTTGCGCTGGCCCAGGCGCTCATGCCCCTGATCGGCGATGTCGATCTCGCAAAGCAGGCCCTGATCGCCTACCGCGAGACCTACGATCGCGATCACAGCGCTTTGCTGCTCGCCAAGCTCGGGCTGCGCCGGGCGCATCGCGACGATGACACTCTGATTAGCGGCATGTTCGAGGCGATGCAGGCCTCGCATGCCGATTTCACCCTCTTTTTCAGGCGGCTGTCCGGTGTGATCGCCGGCGACACCCGTGGCGACGGTCCGGTGCGCGACCTGTTCATCGACCGGGCCGCCGCAGACGCGTGGCTCGCGATCTATCGTGCGCGACTGGCCGGTGAAGGCGTCGCTCAGGCCGAACGCGCAGCGGCGATGAACCGGGTCAATCCGCTCTATGTGCTGCGCAATCATCTGGCAGAAATCGCCATCAGGCGTGCCAGCGGGCTGAGTGCCGAGGGGAGTCCGACAGGCGAGCGCGACTGCACCGAGGTAGGGCGCCTGCTCGATGCCTTGTCGAACCCCTACGAAGAACGCCCCGGATTCGAGGTTTATGCCGCACAACCCCCGGCCTGGGCCTCCCACCTGTCAGTCAGCTGCTCCTCCTGAAGCCATGAAACTCTTCTTTGATCTCTTTCCGGTCATCCTGTTTTTCGCCGCTTACAAGCTGGCGGACGTTTATGTCGCCACCTGGGTGGCGATCGCTGCCACCATCGGTCAGATCGCCTGGCTCAAGGCGAGAGGGCGTCCCATCGAAACAATGCAGTGGGTCAGCCTGGTTCTGATCGTGGTCTTCGGTGGCATGACCCTGCTGTTTCGCGACGAGACCTTCATCAAGATCAAGCCGACGGTTCTCTATGCCCTGTTTGCGGTCAGCCTGCTCTTGGCTGAGCGGGTCATCGGCCGCAATCCGCTGCGGGCCATGATGGGCGCCCAGTTTGATGTGCCGGATGCGATCTGGCAGCGCCTGACCTGGCTGTGGGCCGGTTTTTTCGCGGTGATGTCCGTGGTCAATCTTTACATCGCCAACAACTTTTCGCTCGACTTCTGGGTGAATTTCAAACTCTTCGGGACATTGGGAATGACCTTCGTCTTTATCGTCGCTCAGGGCTTGTGGCTCGCCCGGCATATCAAGGCAACTGAATGAGCGCCCCCTCGATTGGTGAGCTGCGTGGCCGCCTGGAGACGGCGTTTCCCGAGGCGGTCATCGAGGTGACCGACGACAGTCATCTGCACGCCGGTCATGCCGGCGCGGCGGGCGGCGGCGGTCACTTCAGCGTGAAGCTTGTCTCCGAACGCTTCACTGGGCTTGCGACGCTGGCCCGACATCGCCTCGTGTATGATGCCGTGCGCGACTGGATGCCCGATCGCATCCATGCCTTGGCGATCGTCGCCCGACTTCCTGCTGAATCCTGATTCTTCCGCTGAGTCCTTCCCCCTGCTGATTCATTACCGTGCTTGCAATGACTCGGTCGCGAGTCTGCCGGCTGCAACCTACCCAAACTCTTCGATGCCCATGAACGCAACTTTCCGTCGCGCGGCACTGACCGCGATTGCCGGCCTTTCGCTGGCATTCACCGCCCTGCCCGCGTCCGCGCAGAATGCAGCGATCGTCAACGGCAAGGCGATTCCATCGGTTCGCGTCGATGAATTCGTTGCCGCCCTGACGCAGCAGGGGCGACCCGACACCCCCGAATTGCGCAACGCCGTTCGCGACGAGCTGAGTGCCCGCGAGATTTTT
>CAIKZV010000043.1 GCA_903831925.1 uncultured Burkholderiales bacterium | reverse complement strand
GTCTTCCGGCTTGGGGATCGGCTGGCCGGCGCGCACGAAATTGCGATGTGTCGAAAACGCGGTGGTTGCCACGGTGGTCACCGCATTGCGATGGGTGCCAAGCGCCCCCTTGGGATTGCCGGTGGTCCCCGAGGTATAGAGGATCGAGGCATCGTCTTCCGGCTCGAGCACGACCACCGGCACAGGCCGATCGGCCAGATTGCCCCAGCTGGCGCTCGGCCCGATCACGCTCTCGAGCGACACCAGCTGCGGGCCCTCAAGCGGCTGAGTGCTGCGCGAGACATAGACGCGCTTGAGCTGCGGGCACTGCGGCAGGACCGGCGCCATGCGGTCGAGGCGTTCGGCATCGACGATGGCCACGGTGGCGCCGCAATCGCGCAGCGCGTATTCGAGCTCGGGGCCGGTCCACCAGGCATTGAGTGGCACCGCGATCGCACCCACCAGCCAGGCGGCAAAGAGGCCCACCGGCCACTCGGGCAGGTTGCGCATCGCGATCACCACGCGATCGCCCTTGGTCACACCGTCGGCCTGCAGGGCATGGGCCAGCGTCAGGGTGGCGCGGGCAAACTGATCGAAGCTGACCCGCTCGTCTTCATAGACCAGAAAAATTTTTTCTCCATGCACGCGGCTGGCCAGGAAAATTTCGCGCATGGTGGGCGGCGCGTTTTTCCAGATGGTCTGTGTGCGGCCGGCGATCGTGATCTCGGTGGTCTCATAGGGCGAACCGGGCGCGGTCATGGCCGCATGCGCCTGCTCGATGCTCATCGCCGGCCAGCTCATCTCAGTAGCCCCTCATGCTTGCGAGCCGATCGGCATGAAAGCCCGAGTCGCCCAGGTATTCCTGCAGCACGCGGGCGCGCTTCATGAAAAAGCCGATATCGAATTCGTCGGTCATGCCCATGCCGCCATGCATCTGCACACCTTCCTGCACCGCCAGCGTGGCGCTGGTGCCGGCACGCGCCTTGGCCACTGCCACCGCCTCGCCTGCGGTGGCCGGGTCGGCGTCGATGGCCTGCAGGGCCTTGAGGACTGCGGCGCGCGCCATTTCGATGTCGAAATACAGCTCGGCCGCCCGATGCTGCAGCGCCTGGAATTCGCCGATCAGACGGCCGAACTGTTTGCGCTGACGCAAATAGGCGGTGGTGCGCTCGAAGACTTCGTCGGCAATGCCCAGCAATTCGGCCGAGGCCGCTGCGCGCCCGGCGTCGAGTGCAAGCGCAAGCGGCGCGGCGCCTGCATCGACCGCACCCAGGACTGCGTCATGGCCCAGCACGACACCGGTGAAAGTGATGCGCGCCGCATTATGCGAATCGACCATGGCGACCCGTTCGACGACCACGCCTGGCGTTGAGCTCGGCACCATGAAGAGCGTGATGCCCTTGCCTGACGTGGTGGTCGCAGCCACCAGCAGCAGGTCGGCGACATGACCGTCGATCACGAAGGTCTTGTGTCCCTCGAGCGTGAAGCCGGCTGCGGTTTGAGTGGCCTTGCAGGCGATGCGGTCGGGCTGGTGCTTGCGGCCTTCATCGATCGCGAGCGTGGCGATGGTGGCGCCGCTTGCGAGCTTGGGCAGCCAATGGTCGCGTTGCGCGGCGGTGCCGGCCTGCCGGATCAGGCTGACCGCCACGACGCTCGATGCAAGGAAAGGCGAGGCGGTGAGTTGATGGCCGATCTGCTCCATCACCACGCCGGCTTCGACCATGCCCAGACCCAGGCCACCCTGGGCTTCGGGCACCAGCACGCCGGTGAAGCCCATGTCGGCGAATTTGGTCCAGACCGGCTTTGAATAGCCGTCGCCATCGTTGGTGTCGCGCAGCTTTCGCAGCTGGGTGATCGGTGCGTTGTCGGCCATGAATGCGCGCGCGCTGTCGCGCAGCATGGTTTGTTCTTCGGTCAGGATCAGTGCCATGTCAGTCGATTCCGTGTGTCGTGGGGTCAGGCGCCGGGAAGACCCAGGATGCGTTTGGCGATCACGCCGAGCTGCACTTCGGTCGTGCCGCCTTCGATCGAATTGGCCTTGGTGCGCAGCCAGGTGCGGGCCGCCGCGCCATGGTCCGACCGATCGCTCTCCCACTCGAGTGCATCGCTGCCGCCCGCGCTCATCAGCAGCTCATGGCGACGCTTGTTGAGCTCGGAGCCGTAGTACTTCATGGCCGAGGCAAAGGCCGGGTCAGCCTGTCCGGCGCGTGTCTGATCGCCAAAGCGTGCCAGCGTGCTGGCAAAGGCGGCTTCGTCAACTTCAAACTCGGCCACCCTGGCCCGCAGGATCGGGTCGGCGAGCCGGCCCTGTGCATCAGTGCCGACCATCCCGGCGATCACTTGCCCAAGCGGTCGACTGACTTCCCGGCCACCGAGCCCGCTGATCATTTCGCGCTCATGGGCAAGCAGCACTTTTGCGACTTCCCAGCCGCCACCGGGTGTGCCGACCAGATTGTGTTTTTCGACCCGCACATTGTCGAAGAAGGTTTCGCAAAACGGCGAGGCGCCCGAGATCAGCCTGATCGGCTTTGTGCTGACGCCGGGGCTGGCCATGTCGAAGAGCACGAAGCTGATGCCGGTGTGCTTCTTGGCTTCGAAATCGGTGCGTACCAGACAGAAGATCCAGTCGGCCTTGTTGGCGTATGAGGTCCAGATTTTCTGGCCGTTGACCAGGTAGAAGTCGCCCTTGTCTTCGGCACGCGTTTGCAGCGAGGCCAGGTCGGAGCCGGCATTCGGTTCGGAGTAGCCCTGACACCAGCGGATCTCGCCTCGCGTGATCTTCGGCAGATGATCGCGCTTTTGCGCTTCGTTACCGAATTTCAGCAGCGCCGGCCCGAGCATCCAGATGCCGAAGCTGTTGAGTGGCGAGCGGCAACCCATGGCGCGCATTTCTTCGGCCAGCACCTTGGCCTGTGCGCCGCTTAGCCCGCCGCCACCGTATTCGCGTGGCCAGGTCGGTGCGGTCCAGCCGCGTTCGCCCATGCGCTCGAGCCAAAGCCGCTGCGCGTCGGAGGTGAATTTGGCGTTGCGTCCGCCCCAGCAGATGTCGTCTTCGCTGGTCATCGGCGTGCGCATCTCGGGCGGACAGTTGGCCTCGAGCCAGGCGCGGGTCTGCGCGCGAAAGTCGGTGTTCGCTAGGGTTTCGGTCATGGTGTCGTCTCCTGCAATCGTGGCGAAACCTTACCCGAAATTGCCTGAGGCGACCGAGCCCTCATGCCGCACTGCGTCATAAGATTGTTCGACGGACCCGGCATAAGGTGGTGTAGATTCGCCGACTGCGCCGCGACGGACGGCGACTCATCCAGGCAGGAGACCCATGATTCGGTCGGTTTTTATGATCGTTCTCGACATCGGCCGTCATTCCGCGATGGCGGCGTGACCCCATGAAGTCGTATGTGCTTCGTCGCCTGCTGGCGCTGGTGCCGACCCTGATTCTGGCCAGCATCATCGTGTTCGTGACCGTGCGCCTGATCCCGGGCGACATCATCGAGCTCATGCTCAGCCAGAACGACCTGTCGGCGGACTCCAAGTCCCGCGAGCAGGTGGTTGCCGCCCTTGGCCTGGACAAGCCGATGTGGCAGCAGTACCTCACCTGGATCTCGGGCATCGTGCTGCATGGCGACCTCGGTAAATCACTTTGGCAGGGCACGCCGGTGACCGAGCAACTGCTCGCGCGCATGCCGGTCACCTTCGAGCTCGGTGCGATCGCGCTGCTGGTGGGCCTGATCATCGCGCTGCCGATCGGCATCTATTCGGCCATCCGCCAGGACACCGCCGGCGACTATGTCGCCCGCTCGTTCTCGATCCTGCTGCTGGCGGTGCCGAGTTTCTGGCTGGGCACGATGGTGGTGGTGTTTCCGTCGATCTGGTGGGGTTGGTCGCCCTCGGTCGACTACATTCCGTTCAGCAAGGATCCGGTCGAAAACGTCAAGAACCTGCTGCTGCCCGGTGTGGTGCTCGGTGCGGCGCTGTCTGCCATCACGATGCGCATGACCCGCACCATGATGCTCGAGGTGCTGCGCCAGGATTACATCCGTACCGCCTGGGCCAAGGGGCTGACCGAAAAGCTGGTGATCGTGCGTCATGCGCTGCGCAAGGCGCTGATCCCGGTGGTGACCCTGGTCGGTCTGCAGGCGCCGCTCCTGATTGGCGGCGCGGTCATCATCGAACAGATCTTCATCATTCCCGGCATGGGCCTGCTGCTGCTTGAAGCCGTGCAAAAGCGTGACTATCCGATCGTCACCGGCGTGTTTCTGGCGGTAGGTGTGGCGGTGATGCTGATCAATCTTCTGGTTGACCTGACCTATGGTCTGCTCGATCCGAAGGTGAGGATGGGCTCATGAGCGCGGTCAATGTCGAGGTGGGCAACGCCGTTGCGGAAGTCACGCCGCCAAGGCGCCGGCCGGGGTTTCTGGCAAGGCTGTGGCGAGAAAAGCGGCTCGGCGCCATTGGCGGCCTGCTGCTTCTGTTCTTTCTGCTGTGCGGCCTCTTTGCCGATTTCATCAGTCCTTATGACTACAACGAGATCATGCCGCTCGATCGCCTGCAGGGGCCGAGCGCGGAGCACTGGTTCGGCACTGACAATCTCGGGCGCGATGTGCTGTCGCGCTGCCTCTACGGGGCGCGCCTGTCGGTGATCATCGGCTGCTCGGCGGCGCTCCTGGCCACGCTGATCTCGGGTTTGATCGGTATCGTCAGCGGCTATTTCGGCGGCAAGGTTGATCTGTTCATGCAGCGCCTGGTCGATGCCTGGATGAGCTTTCCCGAACTGGTGGTCCTGATTGTCGTGGTGTCGGTACTCGGGCCGGGGATGCCGCAGATCATCGGGACGCTCGGGCTGGGGCTGGGCATTGCCGGATCGCGCATCGTGCGCTCGGCAGTGGTGTCGGTTCGCGAGCATATGTATGTGCATGCGGCGCAGTCGATCGGCGCGTCCTCGACGCGGATTCTCTGGCGTCACGTGCTGCCTAATGTCATGCCGCCGCTGATCGTGCTGCTCACCACCCGGGTGGGCACCGCGATTCTGGCCGAATCGGGCTTGTCTTTTCTCGGCCTTGGCGTGCCACCGCCAGCGCCAACCTGGGGATCGATGCTCTCGGGCAGCGGACGCGCCTACATGTTCCAAGGCCCCTGGCTGGCGCTGGCCCCCGGTCTGTGCCTGACCGCAGTGGTCTATGCGACCAATGTGTTTGGTGATGCGCTGCGCGATCTGCTTGATCCGCGCATGCGGGGCACCCGCTGAGTTTTTCTTTTTTTCATGCAGTCTGCTTCAACACAAAAACACCCCGGCGCAGGCCGGGCAACTAGGAGACCCTGATGACATTCCCGACTTTCAAGGGCACCAGCGCACGATCGGTGCTCGGCGGGCTGGCGCTGGCTGCGGCCGCGGTCGCATTCGCCCCGGCGACCGCACAGGCGCAGGCCCCTGCGGCCAAGCCGCAATACGGCGGCAGCCTGAGCATCGGCAACGTCTACTACACCGTCTCGCCGCTGTCCTTCGATCCGGCCGACTGGACCTGGAAGATCAATCAGGACACCGGTCTGACCTACGAGACCCTGTTCGTGGCCGATCTGTCCAAGAGTGTCAGCCGTGGCGGCAAGTACCCCTTCATCTCCGACGCCTTCCTGCCGACGGATGCGATCAAGGGCGAACTGGCCGAGAGCTGGAAGATGCTGCAGAACCCGCTGCGGGTGGAAGTTCAACTGCGCAAGGGGATCATGTTCCCCGAGAAAAAGGGTGTGATGGCGCAGCGCGAACTGGTGGCCGATGACGTGGTGTTCAGCTATGAGCGCTACAACAAGAGCCCCAAGAAGCTTGCCGGCTATTTCGACTTCATGGACCGGGTCGAGGCCAAGGACAAGTACACCGTGGTTCTGTACATGAAGAGCTACAACGCCGAGTGGGATTACCGTTTCGGCTGGGGTTACTACTCGGTGATCATCCCCAAGGAAGTGGTCACGGCAGGCCCCACCGACTGGAAGAACGTCAACGGCACCGGCCCTTTCACCCTCGACAACTATGTCCAGGGCAATTCGCTGAGCTTCAAGAAAAACCCGATCTACTGGGACAAGGAGACCATCGGTGGTCAGTCCTACAAGCTGCCCTTCGTCGACAACATCACCTACCGGGTGGTGAAGGACGAGGCGACCATGATCGCAGCGCTGCGCACCGGCAAGGTCGATATCCTCGAGGCCGTGCGCTGGAGCGAAGTGGCCCAGCTCAAGAAGACTGCGCCCAAGATGCAGTTCAATCGCATCCTCGGCAACAACGGCCAGCTGATCGCGATGCGCATGGATACCAAGCCCTTTGATGATGTGCGGGTGCGCCGCGCGCTGAACATGGCGGTCAACAAGACCGAGATCATCAAGACCTACTGGGGCGGCAATGCCGAACTGCTGGCCTTCCCGATGCATCCGACCTGGACCGGCTATTACGAGCCGCTCGAGGCGATGCCCGATTCGGTCAAGGAGGTCTTCACCTACAACCCGACCAAGGCCAAGCAGCTGCTGGCCGAAGCCGGCTATCCGAACGGCTTCACCTTCAAGACCCAGGTGAGCGCGGCCAGTACCGATCAGGATCTGGTCGCGATGGTGGCGGCCTATCTGGCCAAGGTCGGCGTGAAGATGGAAATTCAGGTGATGGAGTATCCGGCGCACCTGTCGGCACAGGGCACCAAGACCCATGCTGCAGGCTTTCACTTCAATACCGGTCACAGCAATCCGACCACCGGCATGCGCAAGAACTTCAACACCGGCCAGTACTGGAATCCTGCGATGTACAAGGATCCGGAGTTCGACAAGAAGATTGCCGACATGCTGGCTGAGCCCGACGAGCGTCTGCGCCAGGTCAAGATTCGCCTGATGACCCGCGAGGTGCTCGATGCCGCGCCCTACATCTACCTGCCGACGCCTTATGTCTACACCGCGTGGTGGCCCTGGGTGAAGAATTACGGTGGCGAGTTGCGTGCCGGCGCCGAGCGTCCTGCCCCGATCCATGCGCGAGTCTGGGTTGATCAGGACATGAAGAAGTCGATGGGTTTCTGAACATGCCCTTGCTCGATGTCCGCGGTCTGACGACGCGATTCAGAACCGAACGCGGCGAACTGACCGCGGTCGACGATGTGTCCTTCTCGCTGGAGGCTGGCCAGACACTGGCCATCGTCGGCGAGTCGGGTTCGGGCAAGAGCGTGACCGCGATGTCGCTGATGCGGCTGATTCCCAATCCGCCCGGTCGGATCGTGGCCGGCGAGATCCTGTTCGAAGGCCAGGACCTGCTCAAGCTGTCTGATGCGCAGATGCGCGAGATTCGCGGCAATCGCATCGCGATGATCTTTCAGGAGCCGATGAGTTCGCTCAACCCGGCACTCACCGTCGGCATGCAGATCGCCGAGCCGGTCAATGTGCATCGCAAGGAGCCCTGGGCGCGCGCCTTCGAGGTGGCCCGCGGTCTGCTCGAGAAGGTTCGCATTCCGGATGCGGCGAGCCGTCTGCAGACCTATCCGCATCAATATTCGGGCGGCATGCGTCAGCGCACCATGATCGCGATGGCGCTGGCCTGCCAGCCTAAACTCATCGTGGC
>CAIKZV010000042.1 GCA_903831925.1 uncultured Burkholderiales bacterium | reverse complement strand
CTGGCCGATGATCTTGCGCGCATCTGCACGATGGTCGGCGGCGACAATATCGCGGCGGTCTTCGTCGAACCCACCGCCGGCAGCTTCGGATGCCTGCCTCCGCCCAAGGGCTATCTCGAAAAGCTTCGTGCGATCTGCGATCAGCACGGCATCCTGCTGGTTTTTGATGAAGTCATCACCGGCTGGGGACGGATGGGCGCGCCCTTCGGTGCCCAGGCCTTCGGCGTCACGCCCGACATTCTGACCATGGCCAAGGCGATCACCAACGGCGCGCAGCCGATGGGCGCAGTGGCGGCTCGCCAGGACATCTACGACACCATCACCGAGGCCGGTCCGGCCCAGGGCATCGAGTTTTTCCACGGTTACACCTATTCGGCGCATCCGGCCGCCTGCGCGGCCGGCCTGGCCATGATGGACATCTTCGAGCGCGAAGACCTCATCGGTCGTGCCGCAGCCATGTCGCCCTACTTTCTGGATGCGGTCTATTCGCTGCGCGATCTGCCCTGCGTGGTCGATATCCGAGGCGTCGGGATGATGGCGGCGGTCGAACTGTCAACCGCCGGCCAGGCACCGGGAGCCCGCGGCCACGAGGCCCAGAAAGCGCTCTTCGATGCCAACCTCAATCTCAAATCCACCGGCGACTCGCTGATCCTCGCGCCACCCTTCATCGCCGAAAAGCACCATATCGACCAGATCGTCGGCACGCTGCGCAAGGTGCTTGCGGCCTACTGATCGACTGCTACAAATAAACAGGAGACACCCAATGAAGATTGCCTTTCTCGGAACCGGCCTGATGGGCACCGGCTTCGTTCGCCGGATAATGTCGGTCGGCCACACCGTCAATGTCTGGAACCGGACCGCAGCGCGCACCGCGACCCTCAAATCCGAGGGCGCAAACGCCTTCGTCGATGCCGCCGATGCGGTCCGCGGCGTTGATCGCATTCACCTGTCGCTGTCGGATGATGCCTCGGTCGATGGGGTACTCGAGCCGCTGGCCGGCCTCATCCCACCCTCGACCTGGATCATCGATCACACCACGACTGCCACCACACCCACCGCCGAGCGTGCGGCACGCTGGGCCGCGCGCGGCCGGCACTTCGTGCATGCGCCGGTCTTCATGGCGCCGGTCAATTGCCAGGAAGGCACCGGCCTGATGCTGGTGTCGGGTGACAAGGCAGCGTGCGCCGAGATCACGCCGATGCTCGAACGCATGACCGGCAAGGTGGTCTGGATGGGCGAGGCGCCCGAGCGCGCAGCCTCGTTCAAGCTCTTCGGCAATCTGACCCTGATCGGCATGTCGGGCGTGCTCGGTGATGTGGCCCGGCTGGCCCACGCGGTCGGCATTGCGCCGGCCGAAGCGATGCAGCTCTTTGCCAGCTTCAACCCGGGCGCGATGCTGCCGACCCGCGCCGCGCGCATCGTCAACGGCGATTACAGCAAGCCCTCGTTCGAGGTGGCCATGGCCCGCAAGGACGCCTGGCTGATGGTCGAGGAAGCCAAGCGCCATGGTGTCGATCTGGCGGTCATGCCTGCAGTGATCGCGCTCTTTGATGCGGCGATCGCGCGCGGAGAAGGGGCGCTTGACGCGAGTGCGGCGGTGCGTTTCCCGCTGTCCTGATCAAGCCCTGATCGACACCTGAGCGGCGCTCCCTTCCGGGCAAGGGGCGCTCGGCAGGGGTTTATCGGGCGGTCATGCCGCCGTCGATGACCAGTTCCGATCCGGTCATGAACGATGAGTCGTCCGAGGCGAGGTAGAGGATGCCGCGGGCGATATCGTCGGCCTGCGCCATGCGGTTGAGCGGATGCGCACCGGCCATTGCCTGTTTGATCGATGCCTCCGGCACGCCGCGTCCGCGCATCGCCTGAGCCACGCCCTGAGCCATGTCGGTATCGACGATGCCGGGATGCACCGAATTCACCCGGATGTTGTAGCCGAGCTGCGCGGCTTCCATCGCACAGGCCTTGGTAAAGAGGCGCACACCGCCCTTGCTCAGGCAATAGAGCGTCGAGTTCGGCGAGCCGATCAGACCCGCCACCGACGAGAGGTTGACGATCGCTGCCGGCGTCGCATCCTTGGGTCGCTGCTTCATGGCCCGGTAGGCATGCTGGGTGCCGAGCACCACGCTCTTCAGGTTGACGTCGAACATTTCCTGGATGGCCGAAGCATCGGCATCCTCGGTGCGGCCATGCCGGAAGATGCCGGCATTGTTGACCAGCACATCGACCTGGCCGAAAGCACCGATCGCCTGGGCGAAGACTGCGGCCCACTGGGCGTCATCGGTCACATCGTGCCGGATAAAGAGCGCCTTGCCTCCCGTGGCGGTGATGTCGTTGACCAGCGCTTTGCCGTCTGCGTCGCGCAGGTCGGTCGCGATCACGGTGGCACCGGCTGCGGCCAGCAGGCGGCAGGTGGCTGAGCCGATGCCGCCGGCTGCGCCGGTGACGATGGCGACTTTGTTGTCGACACGATTCATGGGGGTCTCCTGGTTGTGTTGGGATGAGCCGCGCAGTTCGGGTGGGCGGCCTTGTTGTGATGCTAGCCGATGGTGACCGGCAGCTCGTAGTCTGGCTTGCCGTCGTCGCTGACCCGATGGCAGGCGATCCGGTGACCGGGCAGGACCTCGCGCAGCAGCGGCGCTTCAGTGTGGCAGCGGGCCTGGGCCACCGGACATCGGCCGGCGAAGCGGCAGCCGGGCGGGATGTCGATCGGGCTTGGCGGATCGCCCTGCAGCCGGATGCGCTGGGCACGGCCGCGCGCAGCCGGATCGAAGGAGGGGGCGGCCGACCACAGCGCAAGCGTGTAGGGATGAAGCGGGCGCGCAAACAGCGATTCGCGGTCGGCCTGCTCGACGATCACACCCAGGTACATCACCGCTACCTGATCGCACATATGGCGGATGACGCCGAGGTCGTGCGAGATAAAGAGATAGGTCAGGCCGAGCGCCTTCTGAAGCCGCTGCATCAGGTTGAGGATCTGCGCCTGGATGGCCACATCGAGCGCTGACACCGGCTCGTCGCACACCAGGAGCTCCGGGTTGGCGGCCAGAGCCCGGGCGAGCACGATGCGCTGGCGCTGACCGCCCGAGAACTGATGCGGAAAGAGCATCTGCTGTTCGGGGCGCAGGCCGCACTGGGCAAAGAGCTCGGCCACGCGGGCAGGTCGCGCCTGCGGCTCACCATAGACCATCAGGTCGAGCGCCTCGCGGACTGCGTCGCCGGCGCGTTTACGCGGATTGAGCGAGGCATAGGGATCCTGGAAGACCATCTGAAACCGGCGCCGCGCCTGGCGAAGGGCATCGCCTTCAAGTGTGCCGATGTCGTCGTCTTCGAGCCGGATCGATCCGCCGGTGTGTCTGACAAGCCGCATGACGGCGAGTGCGGTGGTGCTCTTGCCTGAGCCGCTCTCGCCCACGATGCCGAAGGTGGTGCCGCGCGGCACTGAAAAGCTCACCCCATCGACCGCGCGCACCCAGGCGCGGGGCTTGCCGATCAGCCCGCCACCGATCGGAAAATGCACTTGCAGGTCCTGCACCTCGAGCAGTGGCTTGCTCATGATGCCCCGCTTGCCGCCAGCGCGCTCGCCTCGGCATGCAGCCAGCACAGGACCCGCCGATTGCCTTGCGCCAGACGCGTTTCGGCCGGCAGACGGGTGCGGCATTTCGGCATCACATCGCGGCAGCGATCGGCAAAGGCGCAACCCGCGCGCCGCTCGAGCAGTGATGGCACGGTGCCGCTGATTTCTTCGAGCGGCTCGCCATGGGCGGCGGTGCGTCGACCGGGTGCGCAGGCGATCAGACCGCGGGTGTAGGGATGCAGGGGATCGGCGAGCACATCGGCGGTGTTGCCTTCTTCGACGATGCGCCCGGCATACATCACCGCCACCCGATCGGCCATTTCGGCGATCGCGCCCATGTCGTGCGTGATCAGAATGACCGCGGTGCCGGTGCGGCTGCGCAGGTCCGAGATCAGATCGAAAATCTGGGCCTGCACGGTGACGTCGAGCGCAGTGGTCGGTTCGTCGGCAATCAGCACCGACGGATTGCAGGCGAGCGCCATCGCGATCATGACCCGCTGTCGCATGCCGCCCGAGAACTGGTGCGGATAGTCGTCGACCCGTTTGCGGGCGGCCGGAATGCCGACCGCTACGAGCATCTCGATCTCCCGCTCGCGCGCTGCGCGCCGCTCGAGTCGCTGGTGCAGGCGCACGGCTTCGGCAATCTGCTCGCCCACGTTGAAGACCGGATTGAGCGAGGTCATCGGCTCCTGGAAGATCATCGACACCCGATTGCCGCGGACTTCACGCATGGCGGCATCGCTGAGCCCGAGCAGGTCGGCGCCTTCGAAGCGCACCTGGCCGGCGACGATTCGCCCGGGCGGCTGCGGAATCAGCCGCATCAGTGCGAGTGCGGTCATGCTCTTGCCGCAGCCCGACTCGCCGACCACCCCGAGGGTCTGGCCGCGCGCAAGCGAAAACGAGATCGACTCGAGCACGCGCGCGACGCCCTCGCGGGTCTGGAATTCGACCGACAGCCCGTCGACCTCCAGCAGTGGTGCTTCCTGGCCTGTGCCCGGCATCGCATCGCGCCCGGTCATCGCTGATGCAGCCTGGGGTTGAGCGCATCGTTCAGTCCGTCGCCCACCAGACTGACCGCCAGGACCGTGAGAAAGATCGCCAGCCCCGGGAAAGTCACCGCCCACCAGGCGTCGAGCACGTATTTGCGGTTCGAGCCGATCATCAGCCCCCAGCTCATCACATTGGGATCAGACAGGCCGAGATAGCTCAGGCCGGCCTCAAAGAGGATGGCGACACCGATGATGAGGGTGGCCGAGACGATCAGCGGCGGCGCGGCATTCGGCAGGATTTCGCGAACCATCAGCCGCAGGGGGCCGGCGCCCATGGCGCGTGCGGCGTTCACATAGTCGAGTTTGCGCAGTCGCATGAATTCGGCGCGTGCCAGTCGCGCGGTCGAGGTCCAGGTGACCATGCCGATCGCAATGATCGCGGTGGTGAGCGAGGGATCGAAGAGCGTCATCAGTACCATCGCAAAGAGCAGCGAAGGCATCACCTGGAAGACCTCGGCAATGCGCGAGAGCAACTCGTCGACCCAGCCGCCGAAATAGCCTGCGAGTGCGCCGACCGTGAGACCGATGCTCACCGTGATGGCGGCTGCGGCCAGACCGACTGCCAGCGTGGCGCGCCCGCCGACCACCATGCCGGCGAGGATGTCGCGCCCAAGGTAGTCCGAGCCTAGCGGCAGCGAAGCGATCTCGAAGGGGCCGGTGAAGGGCTTGCCCGAGATGTCGAAGGCGGGCACCGGGTAGAGCGAGGGGCCAAGCAGCATCGTCAGAATCACCAGCCCCAGCAGGATCAGCCCCAGCATCGCGGCCTTGTTGCGCCGAAACACCCGCCAGGCCTCCTTTGAGGGCGACAGCACGGTCGCAGCAGGCCCTGCCGGTGCGGTCGGGCCTGGCGTCGATGGCGCTGATTGGCGGGTGTCTGACATCGTGATCGTTGATGGACGCAATGCGGGGACGAAGGGGAGGGCGGCGGGATCAGCGGTTTCGCAATCGGGGGTCGATCAGGCGGTAGGCGAAATCGGTCATCAGGTTGGCTGCAATCACCAGCACCGAGGAAAAGAACAGCACCCCCAGCAAGGTCGGGTAATCGCGCCCGAGAATCGATTCGAAGGCCAACGTGCCCAGCCCGGGCCATGAGAAGACCGTCTCGACCAGCACTGCGCCCGAGATCAGATTGCCGAATTGCAGCCCGGCAATCGTGACCACCGGCATCAGCGCATTGCGCAGGGCATGCTTCCAGATGACCAGTCGTTCGGAGAGCCCCTTGGCTCGGGCCGTGCGAATGTAGTCGGCACTCAGCACCTCCAGCATGCTGGCGCGCGACCGCCGGCTGTATTGCGCCATGTAGACGATGGCGAGCGTGAAGGCCGGCAGAACAAGGTGATGCAGGACGTCCAGGCTGGTGACCCACCATCCGCCATAGATGCGGACATCGCGCATGCCGGAGATCGGCATGATCGGGATGACCTTGCCAAAGAGCAGCACCAGCAGGATGCCAGTCCAGAAAGTGGGCATTGAATAACCTACCAGCGACATCACGGTGACCGCGCCGCTGCCCAGGCTCTGAGGTCGGCGCGAGGCCCAGACGCCGGCGAGCGTGCCGATGATGATGGCCGTGAGCAGCGCGGTCAGCACCAGCAGGACGGTGGCCGGCAGCCGTTGCGCGATGAGCTTGATGACCGGCTGGTTGTAGATGTAGGACTGCCCGAGATCGCCGCTCAGGGCGCGTCCGATGTAGGTGGTGTACTGATCGAAGATCGGTTTGTCCAGGCCGTAGGCGACGCGGATCTGCTCGAGCGTGGCCTGGTCGGCGCCGCCCATTTCGCCTGCGATCACCATGGCCGGGTCGCCGGGCGCGGCATGGATCAGCACGAAATTGACCGTCAGCACTGCGAAGATCAGCGCAAGGGCATAGGCAAATCGTTTGGCGACGCTGGCAATGGTGGACATGGCATCGGCAGTGTAACGGTCTGGCTCAGTGGTGCGGCTCAGTGGGCCTGCTCAGTGGGCTTGCTCAGTGGGCTTGCTCAGTGATCGTGTCGCGCATTCTCGAGCAGTGCTTCGATCTGCCCGGCATCGAGCGTGTCGCGCAGCCCGATGACGACCAGACGGGCAGGCTGCGCGGCGTCGATCAGCCTGCCGGCGGCGGGGCTGACCCGCGAGCGCGCACCCACGGTCTGGATCAGCAGGGCTTGGCCATTGAGCCCCTGCACCAGGCCCTTGGCGCGCAGCACCCCGTGCGCCGGATCGCACAGGGCTGCGGCCAGCGCCGTCGCATCGAGCCGCCCGGCGATGTGAAAGCTGAATGTTTCGAAGCGATCGCCGGCCGCCATCGACCGAGTCGGCCGCAGGCGGCGCTCGCCGCTGCCAGAATCGAATGCCGGCGCAGCCTCGCCGGGTGACGGCTTGGCTGTCGAGGTGAGCGTCGACCGCGAGGACGGCGACAACAGCGACAACTGTGAAGACCGAGACGACGGCAATCGCGATGCCTCGGTCTCATCGGCCAAGCCCAGGATCAGTTCGGTCGGTATGCGGGCTTCGACCGACTCGATGATCCGGGCCCGCGGGGCGATGCCGGCAAGCCAGTGTCGCGTCGCGGCGAGGGTCGGCTCGTCGACCAGGTCGACCTTGTTGAGCAGCAGCAGGTCGGCGTCGGCCAGTTGCTGCATGACGGTATCGCCGACATGGCGATCGTTCGCGCGGATGCGAATGGTCTCGGCATCGACCAGCACCACCACGCCGTCAGTCTCGATGCCAGGCGCCAGGCGTGCGCCTCGCGCGACCGACCCCGGCAGCGCCACGCCACTGGTTTCGATCAGCACCAGGTCGGGTGGCGGGATGCGTTGCGCCAGGGCCATCAGGGCTGCCACCAGATCGCTACCGACGCTGCAGCAGATGCATCCGCCGGCAAGGCTCATCACCTCGCCCTCGGTCGATTCGATCAGATCGGCATCGATGCCGATATCGCCGAAGTCATTGACCATGACCGCGATGCGCCGACCCTGCGCATGGCGCAGCAGATGATTGAGCAGGGTGGTCTTGCCGGCGCCGAGATAGCCGCCGAGCACGATCGTCGAAAGCGGCATGACCGGCAAACACCGTAAGAAGCAAGCCCCTCACTTTAGTCCAGCCGACCTGAAGCGCGCCGTCCCGAAAGGATAAAACGACATGAGCGGCACGGCTGTCGGGGTGAATCCGCAGCGCGGGCGTGTAGCATCCTGCGAATGCTATTGCCCGACTCCAAAGACCTGCAGGCGGCCGCGGCGCGCCTTGCCGGCGTCGCCCATCGAACCCCGGTGCTGAGCTCACGAACGGCCGATGCCGCCAGCGGCGCTCAGCTGTTTTTCAAGTGCGAGAACCTGCAGCGCGGCGGCGCCTTCAAGTTTCGCGGCGCCTATAACGCGATTGCGGCATTGCCGCCGGCAAGGCGTGCGGCCGGCGTGGTGACCTATTCATCGGGCAATCATGCTCAGGCGATCGCCTTGTCCGCGTCGCTGCTGGGTGTGCCCGCCTGCATCGTGATGCCGTCCGATGCCCCTGCGGCCAAGCTCGCAGCCACGCGCGCTTATGGCGGTGACGTGGTGCTCTACGACCGGTTTCGGGATGATCGCGAGGCGATCGGCCGGCAGCTCGCCGGTGAGCGTGGCCTCACCCTGATCCCGCCCTATGACCATACCGATGTGATCGCAGGCGCCGGCACGGCAGCACTCGAACTTTTCGAAGAGGTCGGTGAACTCGATCTGCTGCTGGTGTGTCTGGGGGGTGG
>CAIKZV010000041.1 GCA_903831925.1 uncultured Burkholderiales bacterium | reverse complement strand
GGGAATGTTCCCTTGCAGAACTCGATGTAACGGCCGGCAGCATCATCGATTCGCCGCGCCTTGCCGAGCAGTTCGGAGCGCACACAGCCCATCGGCTCATCGAGGGCGGCTTCGATCTGCAGTTCCATCTCGTCTGGCAGCTTGTTGCCGTCGGCCGAGAAAAATTTGATGCCGTTATCGTCGAACGCATTGTGCGAGGCACTGATCACGACACCTGCCGACAGCCGCAGCGCACGCGTGAGATAGGACACTGCGGGCGTGGGCAGCGGCCCCGACAGCATCACATCGACACCCGCTGCCGAAAAGCCGGCCTCGAGCGCGGCCTCGAGCATGTAGCCCGAAATGCGGGTGTCCTTGCCGATCAGCACCGCCGATCTCTGGCCGTCGCGCTTGGGCAGCATGCGCCCGGCGGCGTAGCCCAGACGCATGACGAATTCAGGCGTGATCGGCGAATCACCGACGCGGCCTCGCACACCATCGGTTCCGAAATATCTGCGAGTCATTTTTTTCCTCTCATGTCGTCAATCGACTGGCGCGCATCGCTGATCGCCCGCCAGACGCAAAGGGCATCGACCGTTTCAGGCACATCGTGCACCCGGACGATCTGCGCGCCGCCAGCCACCGCTGCGAGCATCGCGGCCAGACTCGCCGGCAGTCGCCTGTCGACAGCGCGGCCGGTCAGTGCTCCCAGCATCGATTTGCGAGACACCCCCACCAGTACTGGCCAACCGAGCGCCACAAGGCTCGGCAAGTCGGCGAGCAACGCCAGATTGTGCTCAAGGGCCTTCCCGAATCCGATGCCCGGGTCGATGACGATTCGCGAGCGGTCGATTCCTTCAGCCTGAAGCGCGGCGGCGCGTTCGGCAAGCATCTGGCACACCTCGCTCACCACATCCCGATAAACGGGGTCCTGCTGCATGGTCAGTGGCTCACCCCGCATGTGCATCACGCAACAGGCGGCCTGGCTGGCGCTCACTGCAGCGATCGCCTGCGGATCGGCGAAGCCCGAGACATCGTTGATCATGTCGACGCCAAGATCGAGCACCGCGCGCATCACCTGCGGTTTTCGGGTATCGACCGACAGCGGCCGGCCGCAATCGACCAAGGCCTTGATCACTGGCGCCAGGCGGCTCAGTTCGAGATCGACGGGCACGGTCGGCGCGCCGGGACGAGTCGATTCGGCGCCCAGATCGAGCAGATCGACGCCGTCGTCGATCATGGCCATGGCATGCGCGATGGCCGCATCGGTGTCCGGCCAGCGACCGCCATCCGAAAAGGAATCAGGGGTGAGATTGAGCACCCCCATGACCAAAGGGCGCTCGAGCGTCAGCTCGAAGCGCCCGCAGCGAAACCGGGGTGAATCAGGGGTTGGGATCAGAGTGGTCTGGGCTGGGTGGGGTGGGCGCATGGCGACCACCCCGCGTCGGAGCAGGCAGATCGATCAGTTTGCAGCCGGTGCAGCAGGCGCCGGCGGTGCAGCAGGCGCGATACCCGATGAGGGCGAGGCAGGCGGCGTGCCACCGCCGGGCTGACTGCCGCGATCCTTGGGGATACGCGGCGGACGACCGGCAACGATATCCTCGATCTGCTCGGCGTCGATGGTCTCCCACTCGAGCAAGGCCTTGGTCATCGCCTCGATCTGGATCCGGTTGTCTTCGATGATCTTGCGGGCCACCGCATATTGCTCATCAATGATTCGGCGGATCTCGGAGTCGACCTTGCGCATGGTCTCTTCTGACATATTGGTCGTTTTGGTGATCGACCTGCCGAGGAAGATTTCGCCTTCGTTTTCGGCATAGACCATCGGGCCGAGCACATCGCTCATGCCATAGCGCGTGACCATGTCGCGGGCGATCGAGGTGGCGCGCTCAAAATCGTTGGACGCGCCGGTGGTCATCTGCTTCATGAAGACCTCCTCGGCAATGCGCCCGCCGAACAGCACCGCGATGGTGTTGAGCATGCGGTCACGGTCCATGCTGTAGCGATCTTCGACCGGCAACTGCATGGTCACACCGAGGGCGCGCCCACGCGGAATGATCGTGACCTTGTGAACCGGGTCGGTCTTGGGAAGCATGCGCGCGACGATCGCATGACCCGACTCGTGATAAGCGGTATTACGGCGCTCTTCTTCGGGCATCACGATCGAGCGGCGCTCGGCGCCCATGATGATCTTGTCCTTGGCGCGCTCGAAGTCGATCATCTCGACCAGCCGGGCACTGCGGCGCGCAGCAAAGAGCGCCGCCTCATTCACCAGATTGGCCAGGTCGGCGCCCGAAAAACCGGGCGTGCCGCGGGCAATCACGTCGCCCTTGACGTCGGGACCGATCGGCACCTTGCGCATGTGCACGCTGAGGATCTGCTCGCGGCCGCGGATATCGGGCAGCGGCACCACGACCTGACGGTCGAAACGACCGGGCCGCAACAGCGCAGGATCGAGCACGTCGGGCCGGTTGGTGGCCGCAACCAGGATCACGCCTTCATTGGCCTCGAACCCGTCCATGTCGACCAGCAACTGGTTCAGCGTCTGTTC
>CAIKZV010000040.1 GCA_903831925.1 uncultured Burkholderiales bacterium | reverse complement strand
GGGGCGTCGCTCGGCGACGCCCTGCACACCGACCGCTACGACGCCATACAGACGCTCGGCAGAGGCGAACTGACTCAGCCGACGCTCTATCTGCACGGCCGCAATGACGGCTGCATCGGCCTGGAGGTCGCGGAATCGGCACGTGCCCTGTGCCCATGGGCAACGATCAGGATCGTCGATGACGCAGGTCATTTTCTGCAGCTGGAGCAGCCCGCCACGGTCAACCGACTGATCATCGACTGGATGAAGATGGCCTAGGCCGTACCGGCCTGTCATGGAGGCCAAAGACACCATGCGCAAAATCCCTCCAGGCATCTGGGTCCTGGGGCTGGTGAGCATGCTGATGGATATTTCCTCCGAGATGATCCACAGCCTGTTACCGGTGTTCATGGTCACGGTGCTGGGCACAAGCGCATTGACCGTCGGCATCATCGAAGGCCTTGCCGAATCGACCGCCCTGATGGTCAAGGTGTTCTCGGGCGTGATGAGCGACTACCTGGGCAAGCGCAAGGGCTTGGCAGTGCTCGGCTACGCATTGGGCGCCATGACCAAACCGCTTTTTGCGCTGGCATCCGGAACCGGCCTGATCATCACAGCGCGTCTGCTCGATCGCGTTGGCAAGGGCATGCGGGGGGCACCGCGTGACGCCCTGATTGCCGACATCACACCAGCCGAGATTCGCGGCGCCGCCTTCGGTCTGCGACAGACGCTCGATACCATCGGAGGGTTTACCGGACCGCTGCTGGCCACCGGTCTGATGCTGATCTGGGCCAATGACTTCCGGGCCGTGTTCTGGTTCGCGGTGATCCCTGGCATCCTGTCGGTCGCGTTACTGCTGGTAGGCGTTCGAGAACCCGTTCGGCCATCCGGGCAAACACGGCGCAATCCAATCCAACGGGAAAACCTCGCGCGACTGAGCCGGGCCTATTGGTGGGTCGTGATCATTGGCGCGATCTTCACGCTGGCGCGATTCAGCGAAGCCTTTCTGGTGCTTCGCGCTCACCAGGGCGGCGTGCCCACTGCCCTGGTACCGCTGGTGATGGTCGTCATGAATCTGGTCTATTCGGCTTGCGCCTACCCCTTTGGCGCGCTCTCGGACCGGATGAGCCATTCAACCCTGCTCGCCATTGGCCTGGCAGTGCTGATCGCCGCTGACGTGGTGCTGGCAAGCAGTGAACATTGGATGTCGATGCTGAGCGGCGTGGTCTTGTGGGGGATGCATATGGGCATCACCCAAGGCCTGCTTGCCACGATGGTGGCCGATAGTGCCCCGGAGGATCTGCGAGGCACGGCCTACGGCTTTTTCAATCTGGTCAGCGGCATCGCGATGCTCGTGGCAAGCGGCCTTGCCGGTTGGCTGTGGGACCAGTTCGGTGCGGCGAGCACCTTTCGCGCGGGGGCAGCCTTTGCCGGTCTGACGCTGCTGGGTCTGCTTGCTGGCCGAAAGGGCCGCGGCAAACCGGAATCAGCGCCTGGTCCCTGATGCGAGTGATCGCGGGAGCAATGCCCTCACCGAGCCGCGTCCTGCTCGATCGAGTCGATCTCTCGCGGTGTGATCCGCCTCGTCTTGTTCCGGATGACGGTATCGGACATTTCGGCATTGGTGACGCTGATCAGCGTGCCGTCGGCTCCGCGAATGCGGGTCGAGCGCATGCCGATGTCTTCGACCACCCCTTCGATACTCGATGACTCGATGTGATCGCCGACCTTGATCGACTTGTCCATGTAGATCACGACGCCGGCCAGAAGGTTTTCAAGCGTAGGGCGTGCAGCCAAGGCAAACGCGAGGCCACCGACGCCCAGACCGGCCACGATCCCCATGACCGGAAATCCGGCGGTGTTCAACCCGTAAATGATGATCCCGAGCGAGGCGAAGACCCCGCCCACCCGACACAGAAGTCGGATGATGCTTGAGTCGAGCGTGTTCGCACTGAGGTGAGCAATTTTCAGGTAATTGGAGGCGAGAATTTCGCTCACCATGAATGCCGTCAGACTGAGCGCGAGGTAAAAGACGATGGTGAAAATGATCGTCCCGATCGTGGCACCGTGCGAGGAGAGACTGGCCAGATCGATTGAGACATAGTCGCCAAGCCGGGCGAAGATCATCGTGAGCACTGCCACACCCAGAACCCGGGGCGCCCCTTGCCGAAACAATCGTCTCAGCAGATAGGGCCCAAAAAACAGCAGCAGCAGGCACAGACCGAAGACTGCCCACTGCCAGACGGTATTGGTGCCATACGATGCAAGCCAGAAACCGGGGAGCGAAAAAAAGACCCCTGCCCACACTGGCGGGATGACGCCGCCCGGACTCTCGGTATAGAACTTGTAAACATCGAATTCATCGACAGGCTTTGACGCGATGATCTTGCGATAGAGAGTTGGAACATGCGCGACGGTTTCGGCGGTAAAGACGACATCGCCCATGCGCATGCCTTCCTGAATTCTGCCGATCTGAAGGTAGGTCCCCGGCACGACCCAGAGGTCGTCCTTGAGCTTGCGCAGCGGTGTGTCAGTTTTGACATTCGACAGGCGCAGGATTTCGCTGATCATGAATGCCGTTCCGGTGCCGATCGACTGACGTGACCATTGCGGCACCTCGCTCAGGTCCATGCTGTCGAGAACCTCAGACATCAGAAAGTTGATCCGCTTGCGCTCGATGTCAGCCGGCTGCGGATACGACCAGGTCTTCACCTGCTCGTGCTGCATCTTCAGGCGCTCCATCACGCCCTCCACATCAGTCGTCGCATTGACGAAGAACGACAAGCATCGCTCGGGTGTCGAGCGATCGACCGTCAGGTGCATCGGATAGTTATCAGTCCTACCCGCGTAGGCGAGATTGGCGCCTGACGTCAGAACAAACCACAAGCCTGCGAGTGCCACGATGAGAACAAGTCGGGAAAGCTTTTTGATAGCCAGCTGCATCAGAGTCTCAAATCGGAATCGAATCTTGAAAAAATAATTTTTATCGTACTTGCATGCCGATCAGGCGTCACGATACATCTTCCCGCGCTTTCGAACCGGCGCGAGCAGCATGAGATCGCCGGAGATGACCTTGAACCCCTGCGGCGCCGGCGAACGAATTTCCATGCCCAGCGCAGCCAGCACGCGATCGTGCTGGTAATAGCAGGTGACGGTTTCAAGCGCGAGACGGCTCATGAATTCGGCGTCCTGTGCTCGCAGGGTCTCGACAAGCGCCTGGCGATCGTCTGCACCAAGTGCGGCAAAGGACTGCCCGATAACGGCTTGCGCCTGGGCGTCCAGATGATCGAGCTCCTCGCGCAAGGTCGGCAAGGCATCGACGCAATGAGCCAGAAGATAGGCGGGCACACCGACCTCGCTTGCGCCAGGCATCCGTCCGTCTGCGCTTGGCGGCACGATCAGATCGAGAACAAGCTCGAGGCTCGCGTGCTGAGCAGCACTTAAACCGCTGGCTGATACCGGGTTTTGGGACAGATCGATCGGCGGGGTCAGTTCGGGACTCGACATGGCAGCGCTTCCAGTGATCCGGGTCAGTCGAAAAGATTGGCCAGACGCGCCTTCATCGCATCGGCGATGTAGAGCGCAACCGCCTGGATTGTCGAGGTGGGATTGACCCCACCCGAGGTGACGAACACGCTGCCGTCGACAATGAAGAGGTTGCGCACATCATGGCTGCGGCCCCAATCGTTGACCACCGAGCGGGCCGGATCGAGCCCCATGCGTGCAGTGCCAAGCAGATGCCAGCCGGCATAGCGCATCGGCCCTTCGGTACGGATGTCGAGCGCACCGGCCGCCTTCATCACTTCGGTGCCTTTCTCGAAGCTGTGCTGCATCATCCGCTTGCTGTTGTCACTCATGCGATAGCTGATTCGCGGCGCCGGAATGCCGCTCGAATCGGTCAGCGTCGGATCGAGGGTGACGCAATTGTGTTCCTCGGGCAGATCCTCGCAGCAGATGCCGATATTGATCGTCCTGTCATAGCGTCGGGCGAATTCGGCGTGGTGCGCTTGACCCCACGGAATCGTGCCGCGGGTCAGGCCTTGTCTGGCGGTCATGACCGGCCCGGTGCCTCGGGTGATCTGCATGTTGTAGCCGCGCACGAAATCGCGCCCGGGATCGGTTTCGTAAAACTGCTTGCTCAGCAGACAACATCCCTGCGGCCCGTAATGCGAATCAAGCTGCTCTTCGAAAGCGCCAGATACAAGGCCCCAAGGATGCAGCATCAGGTTCTTGCCGACCAGACCCGACCGATTGGCCAGGCCCTGCGGAAATCGGGCGGACGTCGAGTTGAGCAGCAGGCGCGGTGTGCCCACACCATTGCATGCAAGGATGACCACCTCGGCACGCTGACGGTGCTCCACGCCATGCTCGTCGAAATAGACGACGCCGGTGGCCATGTCATTGTCATCAACAAGAATCTCGCTCACGCGACAACGGGTGCGCAGCTCGACCCCGGCGCGCCGGGCCATCGGCCAGTAGGTGATGTCGGCGCTGCTCTTTGCGCCTTTGGCGCAGCCCGAGTGACAGGGACCGAGGTTGGCACAGGCCTCGCGCCCCTCGTAGTCGCGGGTGATGATCGCGCTGTCTGATGGCCACCAATGCCAGCCGAGCCGATTGAAACCACGGGCGATGGTCTCGCCCATCTTGCCCAGCGGAATCGGCGGCAGTGGCAGATCGTGCGGCGGCATGGCGGGGTCGCCGGACAATCCGGACACGCCGATATTGCGGTCATTCAAGGCGAAATACGGTTCGAGCCTTGCATAGTCGAGGGGCCAGTCATCGGCCACGCCATCGAGCGTTCGAACCCTGAAATCCGACGGATGAAATCGCGGAAAGTGAGCCGAATAGAGCACCGTGCTCCCGCCAACGCCGTTGTAATTGACGATCGAGATCGGCGAATCGTCTTCATTGATCGGATAGTCGTCGCGGCCGTTTCGGATGTTCGGGCTGGGCGACGCACTCGCAGCAGCCTCGGCCTCCCAGCTGCGACGGGTACTGGGATAGTCGGACGGATTGGTCCAGTCGCCCTGCTCCATGCAGACAATGCGCATCCGCGTATCGGCCAGGCGCCAGGCGACCGCGGCGCCAGACGCCCCCGACCCGATGATCAGTACGTCGACGGTGTCATCAGCCATTGCGCTCAGCCCCTTCGGCCCCATTGCGAGTGATGGTCCGATGATGCCATCGAGCCAAAAAAAGGCTCGAGTCAGCCGCTCGAAACCGGCACG
>CAIKZV010000039.1 GCA_903831925.1 uncultured Burkholderiales bacterium | reverse complement strand
GAATTCGGGTTTTGCCCGTAGACCACGAATACCACCAGGCGCGGCTTGAGCGACTCGACGCGCGCCACCGAATCGGCCAGCGACAGCTTTTCGGCATCGCAATCGAGGATGGCGCAGCCAAAGCCTTGCGCACGACAGGATTGCGCAAGCAGCAGCGCCCAGGTGGGCGGCTCGATCGCGGCAAAGGTCACCGCCAGATCCTGGTAAGCCTGTGCCGACGAGCTCGGATTGATGAAGAGGACGTCGAGGGGGCGCTCGCCGGGTGCGCTGTGAGTGGAGCTGGTCATGGTCAGTGCTGCCCTAGGGCGATGCGACGCAGCAGGCCGCCCACCAGACCTTCCCAGGTGTTGGCCTGCGGCGTGGGCACCGGGTCGGTGTGCGAGAGCAGTTTCGACGCGGCAAACCGGATCGACTCATCGCTGAAGTGATAGGGATGCACGCCGGCAAGATGGTCGGTGGTGATGTTGAAGTTGTTGGCAATTGGAATGCCCATGGCCAGGGCACTCACCGCGCGCTCGTTGGTGCCGTTGCCGAAATTCGGGTCGAAATTCACCAGCCCGGCATAGTGCTGCACCAGATAGCTGAAGGCATGGTTGTGATTCGGGTTGGGCGTGAGCAGCCGGAACGATTTTTCGTTGCCGACATACTGGCCCCAGTTTTCGCCGTAGATATCGACCGGCATGCCGCGCAGGGCCATCACTACCTTCACGCGCCGATAGCGTTTCAGGCAGGAGTCCATCGCGCACAGGGCGGTCATGAAATCGGGCACAACCAGCTCAGCCACCGGAATGCTCATTGCATCCGCGATCGCGCTCATGCCGTGGACGATGGTGGTGTGGCGCAGTGCCTCGCCGATCGTGCGAATGCGATCGCCATCAAAGCCCCAGACATTATTGTCGCGCAGCGTGGCTTCAAACTCGTTATGCAGGGCGCTGACCGCCAGCTCCTTGTTGGCTGAGGCCCAGATCATCAGTCGGTCACCGTTTTCTTTCGGGCCGACCCGCCAGGGGGCCGGATACGCCCCGGTCGGCATGAAGTGCACGTCTTTGCCGATCAGCCGGCTGTCATTGCCCTCGAGGCTGGCCATGTGCAGATTCGGATTGGAACGGCGGGCCTGAAGGTAGTCGCGACACGGCTTGACCCGAACGAAGTCGTAGGGCCAGGCATCGATGATGTAGGTAATGAAGTGCGCTTGCGGGCCGATCATTTCCCAGATCGGCTTGTTGTCGATCGTGATGCCCAGCGGCAGCGTGCCGGTGGTCATGATCAGCCTGAAATCCGGATTCTGCAGACTGCGCGGCAGCTCCTGCAGGCTGGCATCGTTGATGTTGATGATCTGCACATCGTAGCCGTTGGCATTGAGCGCATAGCTCACGCTTTGCGCCATCATCTCGGTGCCGCCAAAGGGATGGTGGGCGGTCAGCACCGCGGCCTTCGGATACATGCGGATCATGTCAGCTCGCTCAGACGTTGCCGTGGACGGTGTTGCGGATCATGGTGAAACCCTTGATCAGTTCACTGATTCCGGCAGACAGCGACATGTCGGGCATGAAGCCGGTCTGCTCGAGCTTGGCGTTCGAGACGACATAGTTGCGCTGGTCAGGGTCCTTGCCGACCGGCGCGTCCAGGAACACGAAGTCGGGCACCTGTTTCTGGATGTGCTCGCACAGTTCGCGCTTGGAGACATTCGCCTCGGTCAGGCCGACGTTGTAGATCTGGCCGCGCATCGCATCGAAGTTGGCGATGCCGTGCATGAAGACCCGCGCCACATCGCGCACATGAATGTAATTGCGCTTGAAGTCGCCCTCGAAGAGCACGACGAATCGGTCGTGCACTGCGCGATAGGTGAAGTCGTTGACCAGCAGGTCGATGCGCATGCGCGGCGACATGCCGAAGACCGTGGCGAGCCGAAAGCTGATCGCGTTGCCGCGCTGCATCAGGTGCTGCTCGACCGCGACCTTTTCGCGCGCATAAATCGAGATCGGTCGCAGCGGCGATTCTTCGGTGCAGAAATTGTTGTCGTCGCCGGTGCCGTAGGCACTGTTGGTGGTCGGCATCAGGATGCGCTGATCAGCCGACATCTTCGAGAGCATCATCTCGATTGCATCGTGATTGATGGTTTTCGCGCCCACCGGATCGGCATTGCACATCGGTGCGCCGACCAATGCGGCCAGCGGGATCACGATGTCGGCTTCCTTGAGCAGCGGCGCCATCGTGCTTTCGATGCGAATGTCGCCCTTGACCACCTTGAAGTTCGGATGAAAGCAGACATGGTTCAGGCTGTTCTGCTTGAACATGAAGCTGTCGAGCACGGTCACCCGGTGGCCAGCTGCCAGCAGCTGCGGAACGAGGGTGGATCCGAGATAGCCGGCGCCGCCGGTTACGAGAATGCTAAAGGACATGTCGTGCTCCGAGGAGAAAGGGGTTCGTCGTCGAACATCGCTGCCTCGACGCATTCGCAAAGGGTGTGGGCCAGGACGATGTGAAGTTCCTGGATGGTGCTGGTGGCTTCGCCCGGCACGGCGATGCAGTAGTTGGCGCGCAGCCTGGCGCTGCCGCCTCCGCGGCCCGAGAGCACCACGCTGGGCAGGCCCCGGCTGATGCAATGGTCAAGGGCCTTCAGGATGTTGGCCGACTCACCCGAAGTAGTGATGCCTAGAAAAATATCTTTTTCGGTGGCTTTGCCGGCGAGCTGTCGCTCGAACACCCGATCAAAGCCATAGTCGTTACCAATCGCCGTCAGGATCGACGAGTCGGTGGTCAGGGCTTCGGCCGGCAGCGGCGCGCGGTCGCGGGCAAGCTTGCTGACGAATTCTGCGGCCAGGTGCTGGGCATCGGCCGCAGAACCGCCATTGCCGGCGATATAAAGGCGCCCGCCGGCCTTGTAGCAACTCACGATCAGTCGGGCTGCAGCATCGAAGGCCGCCATGATCTGCGGGTCGGCGAGCATCTGCCGCTTGGCAGCGAGTGAGGCTTCGACATTTCGTGAAAGGCGTTCGACTGGCGTACTCATGGCTTATTCCTCGCAGGTTTGCGGCAGCACGTCGGCGGCGCGGTGATAGTCGTGCGGCACGCCGATGTCGATGAATCGAGCGTCGACGGCAAGGCCATGGAAGCGCTGCCCGGCTTCAAGCCAGGCCGGAAAGAGATCGTTTTCGAGCGACAGCGCACCGTGTGCCGGATCGGGTGCGCCACGCAGCGCGCGGGGATGAACCAGGTAGACGCCACCATTAGCCAGGCGCCCGGGTGTCTGATCATCGGATTTCAGCGCGCTAATGCGTCCGTCGCCGTCAACCGTCATGCCCATGTAGCGACCGGGCTCGGCTGCGACAAAGAGTGAGAAGCACCAGTCGGCATCGTGTGCCAGCGCGAAGTCGGCCAGCGCAGGCAGTGCGACATCGAAGTAGGTGTCGCCGTTGAGCAGCAGGAATCGCGCATCTGTGGCGACCAGACCTGCTGCCTGCAGCAGCGCACCGCCGGTGCCAAGCGGCGTGGCTTCGACGCTGTAGCGGATCGAGGCGCCGCGGTAGTGCGCACCAAAGTAATCGGAGATGGCTTCATGGCGATAGCCGACTGCCAGCACGAAGTCCCGAATGCCCTGGGCGATCCACTGGTCGAGCTGGTGCGCAAGGAACGGCCGGCCGGCGACCGGTGCCATCGGCTTGGGCAGATCAGGAACCGCGCTGCGCAGCCGGGTGCCCAGCCCACCGGCCAGCACGATCGCCGAGGTGATCGGGTGCCGGCTCATGCGGCGTTCACGATGTCGCAGATCTCATCGACTTCGCTGTCGCGCAGATCCGGAAAATTGCCGATGTAGAACCCGTAGAAGTGAACATGGTCAGTCTTCGGGAACTGCAGATGATGATCTTTCGGCACGATGCCGCGCAGATAGGGCTGGCGCACCTGATTGCCGCCGCCGGCACTGCCGCGACGAAACTCGACGCCGGCGGCACGCAGGGTGGTCATCAGCCGCTGCACGAGTGCGTCGTCGGGCTGCTTCAGGATCAGGTTGAAGGCGTAGTTGCTGCTGCCTTCGAGCAGAAAGTCGGTCTGGAAGCGCGTGCTGTCGATGCGAGCCAGAAAGCGGTGAAGGTTGGCGGTGCGCCGGCTGACGTTCGCGTCCAGGCGCTTGAGCTGGCTGCGGCCCATGATCGCGCCGATTTCGGTGTTGCGAACGTTGTGTGCCGGGTAGGCAAAGATGAAGTCGGGGTTCAGATCGGGATGCTCGGCGATATAGCCGGCCTTCAGATCGGGGTCAGTCGATTCGCGCACCATGCCGTGCGAGCGCAGCATGCGCAGCTGCTGATAGACCTTGCTGTCGTTGGTGCACACCATGCCACCCTCGATGGTCGACATGTGGTGTGCGTAATAGAACGAGAAGTTCGACATCCAGCCGATGCTGCCGAGCTTGACGCCCTTGTGGGTCGCGCCATGCGACTCGCAGACATCCTCGATTAGCGGAATATTGCGACGCGCGAGTTCGGCAATCAGCTCGTCAGTCAGGCCGTCAAAGCCCTGGACATGGGTCAGAAAAACCGCGCGCGTGCGGTCGGTGATCTTTGACAGGATTTCGTCCGGAGCCATCGCGAGCGTGCGCGGATCGATATCGGCAAAGACCGGTGTGAAGCCGTTTTGCAGGACGGTGGCCACATCCGACACCCAGGCCAGCGGCGGCACGATGACTTCGCCGCCGTCGGGATGGTGAATACGCAGCACCGCCATCGACAGCAGGTTGGCCGATGCGCCCGAGTTGACGAAGACGCTGTGCTTGACGCCCAGCCACTGCGACCACTCGGCCTCGAAGGCAGCGCAGTTCGGCCCGTTGGTCAGGATCGGGTCATCCTGCTGCAGGTGGCGGATGATCGCATCGAGGTCTTCGCGCAGGATGTTGTTGCGCATCAATGGAAATTTCATCAT
>CAIKZV010000038.1 GCA_903831925.1 uncultured Burkholderiales bacterium | reverse complement strand
GGCCAGAGCGCTCGGGCCATCGCGCCGCTCGATTGCACAGGCCCAGGCGACGGCGGTTTCGAGGCCATCGGCCGGTCGCCAGACATCGAGGCCGGGGATGATGCGCAGGCTTGGCACATGCTCGACCGACTGATGGGTCGGGCCGTCTTCGCCCAGTCCGATCGAATCATGCGTGAACACATGGATGACCCGCTGCTTCATGAGTGCGGCCATGCGGATCGCATTGCGGCTGTAGTCGCTGAAGGTCAGGAAGGTGCCGCCATAGGGCAGCAGGCCGCCGTGCAGCGCCATGCCGTTCATCATCGCGGCCATGCCGAACTCGCGCACGCCATAGGACATGTGATTGCCCCAGGTGTCGCGCCCGGCGATCTTGCAGCCCTTGAAGTTGGTGAGGTTCGAGCCGGTGAGGTCGGCACTGCCGCCAAAGAATTCGGGCAGCAGCGGCGCGAGCGCATCAAGCGCATTCTGGCTGGCCTTGCGGGTCGCGATGGCATCGGGCTTGGCGATGATGCCGGCGAAGACCGCCTGCAGCTGATCCGACCAGGCCTCGGGCAACTCGCCCTTCATGCGCCGCTCGAAGGCCTGCGCCTCGGCCGGAAAATGCGCACGATAGCGATCGAAGCGAGCCTGCCATTGCGACTGCATCGCCGCGCCGCGCGGGCGGGCGTCCCAGGCGGTCGTGATCTCGGTGGAGATCTCGAAGGGTGCGCCCGTCCAGCCGAGCGATGCACGGGTGGCGGCCACTTCTGCTGCGCCGAGTGCCGCGCCATGGACGTCGTGGGTGCCGGCCTTGTTGGGCGAGCCTTTGCCGATGACGGTCTTGCAGCAGATGATCGTGGGCTTGCCATCAGGCAGCACCGCCTGGGCCTTTGCGGCGCGCACGGCAGCATCAATCGCAGCGGTGTCGTGACCATCGACTGCTGGAATCACATTCCAGCCATAGGCCGCAAAGCGTGACGGCGTGTCGTCGGTGAACCAGCCTTCGACATGGCCATCGATCGAGATGCCGTTGTCGTCGTAAAAGGCGATGAGTTTTGACAGGCGCAGCGTGCCGGCGAGTGAACAGACCTCGTGGCTGATGCCCTCCATCAGGCAGCCGTCACCCATGAAGACATAGGTGAAGTGATCGACGATGGCGAGCGCCTCGCCGCCGGCCTCGCGATTGAATTCGGTGGCGAGCAGTTTTTCGGACAGCGCCATGCCGACCGCGTTGGCCAGACCCTGGCCGAGCGGCCCGGTGGTGGTCTCGACACCGGGCGTGATGCCGACTTCAGGATGGCCGGGGGTCTGCGAGTGCAGCTGGCGAAAGCGGCGCAACTGGTCCATCGGCAGGTCATAGCCGGTGAGGTTGAGCAGCGCATAGATCAGCATCGAGCCATGGCCGTTGGAGAGCACGAAGCGGTCGCGGTCGGGCCAGTGCGGATTGGAGGGGTTGTGGCGCAGATGGCGGTTCCATAAAACTTCCGCGATCTCGGCCATGCCCATCGGCGCGCCGGGGTGGCCCGACTTGGCCTGCTCGACTGCATCGACCGCAAGCATGCGGATTGCATCGGCCATCTGGCGGGCAAGCGCCGCAGAGGGCGCTGGTGTCATCACTGCTGCAGTCATCAGAGAGCTCCACTTGCGCGCTTGCGCCGTTCCATCATCCGCCACACGAAGGGCGTGAAAATAAGTTGCATGGCGAGTTCCATCTTGCCGCCCGGCACGACCACGGTGTTGGCCCGCGACATCCAGGCGCCATTGATCATGTTGAGCAGGTACGGGAAGTCGATGCCCTTGGGATTGGCAAAGCGGATCACCACCATGCTCTCGTCGGCCGACGGAATGTCGCGCGCGATGAAGGGATCGGAGGTGTCGACCACCGGCACACGCTGGAAGTTGACATGGGTGTGCGCAAACTGCGGAACGATGTAGTTCACATAGTCGGGCATGCGTCGCAGGATGGTGTCGGTCACTGCCTCGGCCGAATAGCCGCGCACATGCTTGTCGCGCCAGAGCTTCTGGATCCACTCGAGGTTGATGACCGGCACCACCCCGATCAGCAGGTCGGCATGGCGCGCAATATTGACCTCGGGCGTGACGACTGCGCCGTGCAGTCCCTCGTAGAACAGCAGGTCGGTGTCCTGGCCGATGTCTTCCCAGGCGGTGAAGGTACCCGGCTCCTGCTTGTAGGGCGCGGCCTCGACCGGGTCGTGCAGGTATTTGCGCGATTTGCCGCTGCCGGTCTTGGCATACGTGGCAAAGAGTTGTTCGAGTTCGGCAAAGAGGTTGTTGGCCGGCCCGAAGTGGCTGAAGTGCTTGTCGCCAGTTTTTTCGGCTTCGGCCTGACGCAGGCGCATTTCCTTGCGGTCGAATCGGTGAAAGCTGTCGCCTTCGACGATCGCGGCCAAGACCCGCTCGCGGCGGAAGATGTTCTCGAAGGTCCGGGTGACCGACGAGGTACCGGCCCCGGAGGAGCCGGTGATGGCAATGATGGGATGGCGTTCGGACATGGTCGGCTCGTCAATCTCTGAAAAGGCTGCGTTCGGCAAAGAGCGGCGTCTCGGCGCCGCGGTTGGTGCTGTCGTTGTGATAGCGCTCGATGCGTTCGACTTCGTTTTTGGAGCCGAACACCAGACCGATGCGCTGATGCAGCGAGGTGGGCTGCACGCCCAGCATCGGCTGGCGGCCGGTGCTGCAGCGCGCCCCGGCCTGCTCCATGATGAAGCCGATCGGATTGGCTTCGTAGAGCAGCCGCAGGCGGCCGGCCTTGGACGGGTCCTTGTTATCGCGCGGATACATGAAGACGCCGCCGCGCATCATGATGCGATGGGCCTCGGCAACCATGCTCGCGATCCAGCGCATATTGAAGTCACGCCCGCGCGGGCCGGTTTTTCCGGCGAGGCACTCGTCGACATAGCGCTTGACCGGCGGCTCCCAGAAGCGGCTGTTCGACGAATTGATCGCGAACTCGCTGGTGTCGACCGGCACCTTCAGATCAGGGTGAGTCAGCACGAATTCGCCGAGATTGGGGTTGAGCGTGAAGCCGGCCACGCCATTGCCCACCGACAGCACCAGCATGGTGGTTGGGCCATAGATGGCATAGCCTGCGGCGATCTGTTTGGCGCCGGGCTGCAGGAAGTCGGACTCGACCACATCGCGACCGCTGTCGATCACATCCTGCGGCGCGCGCAGGATCGAGAAGATGCTGCCGACCGCGACATTGACGTCGATGTTGGACGAGCCATCGAGCGGGTCGAAGACCAGCAGATATTTGCCGCGCGGATAGGCCTTCGGAATCTGGCGCGGCTCATCCATTTCTTCGGAGGCCATGCCGGCGAGGTGGCCGTTCCACTCGTTCATGCGCATGAAGACTTCGTTGCTGATCACGTCGAGCGGCTTTTGCACCTCGCCCTGCACGTTCAGGTCACCGCCCACCGGCTCGGTTGGCATTTGCGACAGGCCATCACCCAGGCTGCCGAAGGCCACCACGCGGGCAATCGCCTTGCAGGCGAGCGAGACATCAAGGAGCAGTGCGTTGAGGTCGCCGCTTGCGCCGGGAAAGCGGCGGCGCTCCTCGATCAGATAGCGGGTCAGGGTCCAGCGGTGACTCAGGGGCATGATGGCTCTCGGAAATGGCGTGAAGGTCGCTGCGCGTCGGCGCAGTTCAGCGTATTGCGTCGGCGTGCCAGCGATGCAGGTCGGCGATGGCCGTGCGCTCAAGGCTTGGCAGGATGCGCAGTGCGCCCTTGAAATTGTGGTGGGCAGTGAAGGGGTTGGGCGTGATGATTGTCGCGATCCCGGCGCCAAGCGCGGCTTGCAGGCCGTTTGCGGAATCTTCGATGGCCAGACACTCGGGAGCAGTCAGGCCCAGACGCTGCAGCGTCTGACGATACACCTGCGGATCGGGCTTCTTGCGGGGTGCGGTGCCGGCGTGTTCGATCACCTCGAAACGCTGCGACCAGTCGGGTCCCAGGCGGGGCCGCAGCAGCGCGTCGATATTGGATTCGGTGGTGGTGGTGGCAATCGCAAGGCGCAGCCCCGCTTTTTGCGCGGCCGCAAGCATCGTCTCGATGCCGGGGCGCAGGGCGAGCCCGCCGGCACGCATCTGCTGCGTGTAGGCGGTGGTCTTGATCGCATGCAGGGCGTCGAAGTCGGGCGTGATCGCGGTGGTGTTGTCGCCCGATGCAGGCGCCTCGTCGCGATTGACATGGTTCGTGAGGTAGTGCGCCATCCGCTCCTTGCCGCCGGAGACATCGAGCAGGCTGACATAGAGCGACTCGTCCCAGTGCCAGGGCAGCCCCGCGCTGGCAAAGGCCTGGTTGAAGGCGGCCAGATGCGCGCCTTCGGTGTCGGCCAGCGTGCCGTCGACATCGAAGATCAGTGCCTGCAGGTGGGCCATGGCGCTGCTCGGCTCAGGACTGTCTGAAGACACGGCTGGCCAGGATGTCGGCCGGCTCGATCGTGCTCAGGTCGTCGGCGCTCAGTTCGCGGTCGCGATCGACATAGAGGCGGCTGGCCTGACGCAGACGCGCGCGATCGAGCGCGTTGCGCACGCTGCGCGCATTGGCGAAATGCGGCTGGGTGATGCGCCTTTGCAGATAGGCATCGAAGGCGTCGCGCGCGTCGGGTCCGAATCGATAGTGGGTCGAGTCGAGCATGCGATCGGCGATCTGCAGAAGCTCGTCGGTGCCGTAGTCGGGAAATTCGAGATGATGGGCGATGCGCGAGCTCAAGCCGGGGTTGGACTGGAAGAAGGTGTCCATCCGGTCTTTGTAGCCGGCCAGGATCACGACCAGATCGTCGCGGTTGTTCTCCATCACCTGCAGCAGGATCTCGATCGATTCCTGCCCGTAGTCCCGCTCGTTCTCGGGCCGGTAGAGATAGTAGGCCTCGTCGATAAACAGCACCCCGCCCATGGCCTTCTTGATCACGTCCTTGGTCTTGGGCGCGGTATGGCCGATGTACTGGCCGACCAGGTCATCACGGGTGACCG
>CAIKZV010000037.1 GCA_903831925.1 uncultured Burkholderiales bacterium | reverse complement strand
CCAGTCGTTCAACACCATGACCCGCCAGCTCGAGGAGGCGCGTGCACTGGTGGAGCGCAACCAGCAGGAGCTCGAGCGCGCCAATTCCCAGCTTGCCAGCGTGCTGGGCAATCTGACTGCCGGCGTCATCGTGCTCGACGATCGGTTGCATGTCACGCTGGCCAACATCGGCGCAGAGCGGATCCTCGAGTCTGACGCTGCCGCGATGATCGGACTGCCGATCACCGAGTTGCCTCGGCTGGGCGAGGCCGGCGCCTCGATCACCGAGGCCTTTGCCGAGCTCGATACCGGCCCGCAGCGCGCCTGGCAGCGTCAGCTCGTGATCCGCCGCGATGCCCGCGAAGGCGTCGATGCCGCGCCGGCGCTGACGCTGCTGGTGCGCGGCGTACCGCTGCCCGGCCCGCAGCGCGGCTGGCTGATGGTCTTCGACGATGTCAGCGAGGTGGTGTCGGCGCAGCGTGCGGTCGCCTGGAGCGAGGTGGCGCGCCGTCTGGCCCACGAGATCAAGAATCCGCTGACCCCGATCCGGCTTGCCGCCGAGCGCCTGCAGTTCAAGCTGGTCGGCAAGCTGCCGCCGGCCGATGCCGAGATGCTGACCCGCAGCTCCAAGACGATCGTCGATCAGGTCGGCGTTCTCAACATGATGGTCGACGAGTTCAGCGATTACGCCCGGCTGCCGGCGGCAAAGCTGGTGCCGCTCGATCTCAACGCGCTGGTGCAGGACGTGCTGGCCCTCTACGCGCCGCCAGAGGCCAACGGCCCGCTGCGCGCTGAGCTCGACAGCACTGTGTCGCTGATCATGGGCGATGCCTCGCAGCTGCGCCGCCTGATCCTCAATCTGATCAAGAACGCCCTGGAGGCGACCGAGCGCAGCCCCGAGCGTCGGGTCGACGTGATGACCGAGGCTGTCCGACCGGGCGGATCGGCGCCCGGCGTGCGCCTGATCGTGCGCGACAACGGTCCGGGTTTTCCGTCGGGGACGATGTCGCGCGCCTTCGAGCCCTATGTCACGACCAAGCCCAAGGGCACCGGGCTCGGTCTGGCAATCGTGCGCAAGATCGTCGAAGAACATGGTGCTCGCATCGAAGCGGCCAACCTGAGCGACGAGGAAGGCAGGACGCTCGGCGCCAGCGTGAGTCTTCTATTTACTAAGTTGGTAAAAAACGACGACAATTGCGGTGTGCACACAACACTTGATGAAGCCGGATCGCCAGTCGTCGTGCTGGATCGACCGGCTGACACCTAGGACGCCATGGCAGAGATACTCGTCGTCGATGACGAAATCGGCATTCGTGAGTTGCTGTCCGAGATTCTCGGGGATGAAGGGCATTCGGTTCTGCTGGCCGACAGCGCCCAGCAGGCGCGAGACGTCCGGGAGCGCAATCCGGTCGATCTGGTGCTCCTCGACATCTGGATGCCCGATACCGATGGTGTCACGCTGCTCAAGGAGTGGGCCAGCGGCGGCAAGCTGACCATGCCGGTCATCATGATGTCCGGGCACGCCACCATCGATACCGCGGTCGAAGCCACCCGGATCGGCGCGCTCGACTTCCTCGAAAAGCCGATCGCGCTGCAAAAGCTGCTCAAGGCGGTCGAGCAGGGCCTTGCCAAAAGTCGACCGCCGGCACCGGTGACCAAACCGGCCTCGCCGATCTTTGCCCCGATGTCTTCCGGTATCAGCGCCTCGCCGTCGATCGTGATGCTGCCGGTCAGCAATGGCCTGTCTGCAGCCCAACAGGCCCAGCAGCCGGCGCAGTTCGTCAATGTGCCGCTGGCGTCTGCCGGCGTGGTGTCGGCAGCAAGCCGTTCGCTGGCGCTTGATCTGCCGCTGCGTGAAGCCCGCGATGCCTTCGAGCGCGCCTACTTCGAACATCACCTGGCGCGCGAGCATGGTTCCATGACCCGGGTCGCCGAAAAGACCGGCCTCGAGCGCACCCACCTCTACCGAAAGCTCAAGCAGCTCGGCATCGATCTGTCCAAGGGTGCCTACCGCAAGGGCGGCGTGGTGTCTCAGTGATCGGCTTCCAGTTGTTGCGACCTTGAGAATCGTCATCCTCGGGGCAGGTCGCGTCGGCGCGTCGGTGGCCGAAAGTCTGGTGTCCGAACAGAACGACATCACGGTTGTCGATACCGATGCGGCGCGGCTCGCCGAACTCCAGGATCGACTCGATCTGCGCACCGTGGTCGGCAATGGCGCTCAGCCATCGGTGCTTCGCGAAGCCGGCACCGAAGATGCCGACATGGTGATCGCGACCACGCCGAGCGACGAAACCAATCTGGTGGCCTGCCATCTGGCCGCGCAGGTCTTCAATGTGCCCACCCGCATCGCCCGCGTGCGCTCGCCCGACTTTCAGGATCATCCCGAGCTGGTCGGTGAGGGCGCCTTTTCGGTCGATCACCTGATCGTTCCCGAACACACCGTCACCGAATCGATCGTCAAGCTGGTGGAGTTTCCCGAGGCCCTGCAGGTGCTCGAATTCGCCGGCGGACGGGTCTGCCTGATCGCCATGCGGGCCTATGCCGGCGGGCAGCTGGTGCAGCGCCCGATCCGCGAGATCCGCGCCCACATCCCCAATGTCGACTCGCGCATCGTCGCGATCTTTCGCGGCGAGAGCACGATCTATCCCGACGGCGACACCATGATCGAGCCGGGCGACGAGGTCTTCATCGTGGCCGCGAGCGAGCACATCCGCACCGTCATGACCGAGCTGCGCAAAATGGACAAGCCGGTTCGCCGGGTCATGCTGGCCGGCGGCGGGCGCATCGGCCTGCGCCTGGCCAAGCGGCTGTCCGGGCGGCTCGATGTGCGCATCATCGAGCCCGACCTCAAACGCTGCGAGCTCCTCGCCTCCCAGTTGCCCAGCGGCACGCTGGTGCTCCATGGCGATGCCACCGACGAGGACCTGCTCGAAGAAGAGAGCGTCGGTGAAATGGATCTCTTTTGCGCGCTCACCTCCTCCGACGAGGACAACATCATGGCCTCGCTGCTGGCCAAGAAAATGGGCGCCAGGCGGGTGCTGGCGCTGGTCAATCGGCGCGCCTATGCCGATGTGGTCGAGGGCGGTCGCATCGATATCGCGATCGTGCCGGCGCAGGCCACGATCGGCGAACTGCTCACGCATGTGCGCCGCGGCGACGTCGCGGCGGTGCATTCGCTGCGCCGGGGTGCGGCCGAGGCGCTCGAGGCGATCGCGCATGGCGACAGCAAATCGAGCAAGGTCGTCGGTCGACGCATCGAACAGCTTGATCTGCCGCCGGGCACCATCATCGGTGCCATCGTTCGGGCCCGCACCGGCGGCAAATCCGAGGTGCTGATGGCGCATCACGACACCGTGATCGAGTCCGAGGATCACGTGATCGTGTTTGTGGCCAACAAGCGAATGATCCCCAAGGTTGAAAAACTGTTTCAGGTTGCGGTCGGTTTCTTCTAGACTGGCCGGCGTTTTACAAAAAAAATCAATCACCCGTCAGGAGACACCCCATGAGTTCGACCGTCGGCAACCGCCGAAAGTTCATCGCGACCGCCTCGGCCACCGCTGCCACCGGCGCGCTGGGATTCCCCGCCATCGTCAAGGCCCAGACCACCTCGCTGCGTTTCCAGAGCACCTGGCCGGCCAAGGACATCTTCCACGAGTACGCCAACGACTTTGCCAAGAAGGTCAACGACATGACCGGCGGCGAACTCAAGATCGAAGTGCTGCCCGCCGGTTCGGTGGTGCCTGCCTTCGGCCTGCTCGATGCGGTCTCCAAAGGCACGCTCGACGGTGGCCATGGCGTGCTGGTCTACCACTACGGCAAGAACAATGCGCTGGCGCTGTGGGGGTCGGGCCCGGCCTTCGGCATGGACGCGAACATGCTGCTGTCGTGGCACAAATACGGCGGCGGCAAGGAGCTGCTGGCCAAGGCCTATGAGGCGGTCGGCGCCAACGTCTATTCCTATCTCTATGGCCCGATGCCCACGCAGCCGCTGGGCTGGTTCAAGAAGCCGATCGCCAAGGCCGAGGACATCAAGGGTCTGAAGTACCGCACCGTCGGTATCTCGATCGACGTGTTCACCGCACTGGGCGCAGCGGTCAATGCGCTGCCCGGCGGCGAGATCATCCCGGCGATGGATCGGGGTCTGCTCGATGCGGCCGAGTTCAACAACGCCACCTCCGACCGCATCCTGGGCT
>CAIKZV010000036.1 GCA_903831925.1 uncultured Burkholderiales bacterium | reverse complement strand
GGCTGGCTGATCAGCAGCTTCAGCCCTTCGTTCACCCAGCGCCAGCCTTCGGATGCTGCCGCGCGCCTTACCTGCATTCGAACACTCCCTGCAAAGTGATGGCGGCGCGGCCACTGTCGGCGTGAGCAGCGCGATCGCGCAGGATGCGCTCGAAGTGGGTCGGATCTTTTGGGGTGAGCTTTTCGGCCGGCCGCGGCAGATGAAAGTCGTGCAGTCGCGACAGCCAGAATCGCAGTGCTGCAGCACGCAGCATCAGCGGCCAGGCCGCGCGTTCGATCTCGAGCAGCGGCCGCTCGGCCTCATAGGACTTCAGCATTGCGGACAGCCGCGCGGCATCGAAGGCGCCACTGGCGTCATCGATGCACCAGTCGTTGCAGGTGACTGCGAGATCGAAAATCCAGGTGTCGACACCTGCGAAATAGAAGTCGATCACGCCGCCGAGCGTCTCGCCCTCGAAGAGCACGTTGTCGCGAAACAGATCGGCATGGACTGCGCTGCGCGGCAGATCGCGACAGCCATCGGTCTGAGCAAAGGCCTGCTGAAGGGCGAGTTCGCGGTGCAGCAGTTCGGCCTGCGCCGGCCTGAGAAAGGGCATCACGTCTTGCGCGGCCTTTTCCCACCATGGCAGGCCGCGGGCATTGGGTTCGGTGCCGGGGTAGTCACGCGCGGCCACATGCATCTGTGCGAGCAGCCGCCCGACTGCCACGCAATGGGCGACGACAGGCTGGGTGACGCCCGAGCCTCGCAGCCGGGTGACGAGGGCGGCAGGACGCCCGGCAAGCGTGGAGTGCAGGGCGCCTTCACGGTCGGTGACCGGGTCAGGGCAGGCAATGCCATGCGATGCGAGATGGCGCATCAGCTCGAGATAGAAGGGCAGCTTGTCGGCCGACAGGCGCTCGAAGAGCGTGAGTACCCAGCGTCCTGCATCGGTGTCGACGAAGAAGTTGCTGTTCTCGATGCCCGATGCGATGCCTTCGAAACTGGCCAGTGCGCCGACCGGGTAGCGAGCGAGCCAGGATTCGAGCTGATCCCGGGAAACAGGGGTAAAAACGGCCATGGTGGTCGAGTTTACCGTGCCCGGGACAAAGCTGCTTCAGAGGTAGAGGCTGGCTTCGCGTTCCTGACGCGTCGCATAGAAGCCACGCGCCTGATAGAAGTCGAAAATCGCATCGACCACTTCTTTCGGATCATCGATCACCCGGATCAGATCGACGTCGGCGGCCGAGATCATGCCTTCGCTCAGCAGCGTGCCGCGCATCCAGTCGATCAGCCCTTGCCAGAAGCTTGTGCCCATCAGGATCACCGGAATGGGCCGGCCCATCTTGGTCTGAATCAGGGTCAGCACTTCCATGAGTTCGTCGAGCGTCCCGAAGCCGCCAGGGGTGGCGATGAAGGCACTGGCGTACTTTGCAAAGGCCACCTTGCGGGCAAAGAAATGCCGGAAGTTCAGCGAGATGTCCTGGTAGGGATTGCCGCTCGATTCATGCGGCAACTGGATGTTCAGGCCGACCGAGACCGAGCGGCCCTCGAAGGCGCCCTTGTTGGCCGCCTCCATGATGCCGGGCCCGCCGCCCGAGATCACCGCAAAGCCGGCATCCGAGAGCATTCGGGAGACTTCAAGGGTGCGCTCGTACCAGGGCATGCCGGCCTTGATGCGGGCGCTGCCGAAGATCGAGACAGCCGGCCTGATGTCGGCAAGCTTCTCGGTGGCCTCGACGAACTCTGAGATAATTCCCAGTACTTGCCAGGAACCGCGGGCCTTGACCGCATTCGAGCGTTCCGGCTGCGCAATCGACCGCAGATGCGGCACTTTCTTTCGGATCGTCATGTCTGAGCCCATGCTGTTGCTGGTTGACGGGTCGAGCTACCTGTATCGCGCGTTTCATGCGCTGCCCGACTTGAGAAGCAAGGCGGGCGAGCCCACCGGCGCTTTGTATGGCATGGCCGCGATGCTACGGCGGCTGAGGGTCGACGGCAATCCGGCCGGCGATGCACGCTATGGCGCGGTGGTCTTCGACGCGCCCGGCAAGACCTTTCGCGACGACCTCTATCCCGAGTACAAGGCCAACCGCGCCTCGATGCCGGACGACCTTCGGGCGCAGATCGAACCGATCCATCGCATGGTGCGCGCCATGGGCTGGCCGCTGCTGATGGTCGAGGGCATCGAGGCCGATGATGTGATTGGCACCCTCACCGAACGGGCCTGGCGACAGGGTTTGCGCACGGTGGTCTCGACCGGCGACAAGGACCTCGCTCAACTGGTCAATCCGCATGTCGAGCTGATCAACACCATGACCCGCGACAATGCGCCGCCCGAGCGGCTCGACCATGACGGCGTGGTGGCGCGCTTTGGTGTGGCGCCCGAGCGCATCATCGACTGGCTCTCGCTGGTGGGCGATACCGTCGACAACGTGCCGGGCGTGACCAAGGTCGGGCCCAAGACCGCGGTGAAATGGCTGCAGCAATACGGCTCGCTCGATGGCGTGATCGCGAATGCCGCGCAGATCGGCGGTGTGGTGGGCGAGAACCTGCGCGCTGCACTGGCGTGGCTGCCCACCGCCCGCGCGCTGGTCACGATCAAAACCGATTGCGATCTGACCGACAGTGTCAGCTCGATCGAAGGCAGCCTGTCGCTGCATTCCGAGAATGATTCGGAGTTGCGCGATATTTTTGCGCGTTACGACATGCGCAGCATGCTGCGCGAGGTCGAGCAGCGCATGGGCATCGAGGGGGCGGCAACACCGCGAGTCGCGGTGTTGCCTGCAGCCGGCGCTGACGCGTCCCGGCAGACCGCTGAGGGCGCTGAGGGCGCTGAGCCGTCTGAATCGGCTGATCCGCCGCCGCCCGCCGCGCCGCTCGTGCTCGACTACGACACCGTGCTCGATGAGGCCGCGCTCGAGCGCTGGATCGCGGTCATCGAGGCGGCACCACTCACCGCCTTCGACACCGAGACCACCTCGCTCGACCCGATGGCGGCCGAGCTGGTCGGCGTGTCGCTGTCGGTCGAGCCGGGTCGCGCCTGCTATATCCCGCTTGCCCATCGCTATGCCGGTGCACCCGAGCAGCTCGATCGCACGCAGGTGCTCGAGCGGCTGCGTGGCTGGCTTGAAAGCCCGCGGCACTTCAAGGTCGGCCAGAACCTCAAGTACGACATGCATGTGCTGGCCAACCACGGCATTCGCCTTGAAGGTGTGCAGCACGACACCATGCTCGAGTCCTATGTGCTCGAGGCGCATCGCACACACGGCATGGATGCGCTCGCGCTGCGCCATCTCGAACGGCGCACGATTTCATATGAGGAGGTCGCCGGCAAGGGCGCCTCGCAGATCGGCTTCGAGCAGGTCGGCATCGAGCAGGCCGCCCGCTATGCCGCCGAAGATGCCGAGGTCACGATGCATCTTCATCAGGTGCTTTTCCCGCGCATCGACGCCGCCCCGACACTGCTCGACGTCTATCGCCGCATCGAGATATCGGCTGCGGTGGTGTTGCAGAAGATGGAGCGTCATGGCGTGCTGATCGACTCGGCCACGCTCGCTGCGCAGTCGGATGCGCTCGGCGCCCGCATGCTCGATCTCGAGCAGCGCGCCCACGAAGCGGCCGGCCAGCCCTTCAACCTCAATTCACCCAAGCAGCTCGGTGAGATCCTGTTTGAAAAGCTCGGCTTGCCGGTGGTCAAAAAGACCGCCAGTGGCGCACCGTCCACCGACGAAGACGTGCTTGAAAAACTCTCGCAGGATTACCCGCTGCCCAAGCTGCTGATCGAGTATCGCGGCTGCGCCAAGCTCAAATCCACCTACACCGACAAGCTGCCGCGCATGGTCAATGCCCGCACGGGGCGCGTGCACACCAGCTATTCGCAGGCCACTGCGGTCACCGGTCGTCTGTCCTCAACCGATCCCAATCTGCAGAACATCCCGATCCGCACAGTCGATGGTCGGCGCATCCGCGAGGCCTTCATCGCACCGGCCGGCAGCCTGATTGTCTCGGCCGACTACTCGCAGATCGAATTGCGGATCATGGCTCACCTGTCGGGCGACCCCAATCTGCTCAAGGCTTTTTCGCAGGGGCTCGATGTGCACCGGGCCACCGCTTCCGAGGTCTTCGGTGTCAACCCGGATGAGGTCAGCAGCGAGCAGCGCCGCTATGCCAAGACCATCAATTTCGGTTTGATTTACGGCATGAGCGCGTTTGGTCTGGCCGCGCAGCTTGGCATCGAGCGCGATGCCGCCAAGAACTGGATCGAGCGCTATTTCACCCGCTATCCGGGCGTGGCCAACTACATGGAAAGCACGCGCGCGCAGGCCAAGGCACAGGGCTATGTCGAGACTGTTCTGGGCCG
>CAIKZV010000035.1 GCA_903831925.1 uncultured Burkholderiales bacterium | reverse complement strand
GTCACCTGATTGCCCTCGATGCGGACATCGATGTCTTCCTTGCGCACGCCGGGTATGTCGGCCTTGATGCTGCAACTCGCGTCGGTTTCGGTCAGATCGATCCTGATCTGAGGCAAGCGCTCGAACTGATCCGTGCGCCAGGGCCGCATCATGCCGCGCAGGGTGTCCTCGTACTGACTGATGGCAAAGGGATCGATCGGACGCAGTTCATTCATGAGGGTCATCCTTCATCGAGCGGTAGGCTGGCTTTCATTGCGGGATCGGAATCAGTGACGTGCGCGACGGCTAGCCGCCGACCTTGAGTTCGTTGACGACGCGAGTCACGCCGATGGCCGACCAGGCAGCGCCTTCGGCGGCCGCGCGATCGGCCCAGGTATGAACGCCGCCGCGCAGGGTGACGGTCGAGCCGTTGACGGTGGTGTCAATGTTGCGGGCTTCGCGCTCGGCACGGCGGGTCAGGGCTTCCCGGATTCGGCCGGCCACATTGGGCGATGTGGTCTGCGGTTTCAGCGTGATGCTGTCGGTGACGCCGATCACCCCGGTCAGCGCCCGCACAGCCGTCTCGGCGCTGCGCCGCTGATAGTCCCAGTCGAGTTCGCCTGACAGCGTCACCCATCCCTTCTCGACCCTGACTTTGAGTCGCTCGGAAGGGATCAGTGCATGCCAGCTGAAGGCGGTCTCGACTGCGGCGGCAATCTCGGAGTCACTGCGGTGATGGCCTGGCGCGAGCTTCACGTCGAGTTCAATCGCAACTGCCCTGACGCCTTCGACTCGCTGCGCGGCCCGTTCGATGGCCGATTTCTCGGCATAGGTATCGATATGGCCGCTGAGCGTGACGATGCCGTCCTTGACGCTCACGCCGACATTCGTCCCATTGATGGCGCGGTCCCAGTCGAGTTCAGCCTCGACGTCGGCTTTCATTTGTGGATCGGATTTCATTGAAGGCTCCTGCAGGATTGAGTTGCATCCGGCGATCCGGACGTCCGGATCAAGAGCCTGCAAGCGTGGCGATCGACGGCAATTGATTGCGCGCAAACCTGTGACCGGCACCAGGAATGTGCAACCAACGAGTGTGACGGTCGGTAGCGCTCAGCCCGCTCTGACGCCGGCTGAGCCAATGCCCGGTTCAGGCGTGGGCGATGCGCCCTGCAATATGCTCGAGTGCTTCCTGGACCTGATCAACCAGAATCAGGCTCAGGTCGCCCGGGCGCAGCCGCTCAAGCGCCAGATCGATGGCAAGGAATTCGCCGCGAATCTCGTCGATGCGTCGCGTTCGCCGCGCATCGGCCAGTCCTTCACGAAGCAGCGCAATGACTTCGCCATCGCTTCGGCCACGCTGCGCCGCATCCTGGTAGAGGATGACATCGTCGAAGGCATCGCCCAGGATCTGGGTCTGACGTCGCAGGTCTTCATCGCGACGGTCGCCCGCCCCGCTGATGACGACCGAGCGTCGCTCGGCCGGCAGGGCCGCCACCGCATCAACCAGTGCCTGGATGGCATCCGGGTTGTGGCCGTAGTCGGCGATGATGGTCGCGCCGCGCCACTCAAAAACATTGAACCGGCCGGGCGCACTACCGGCATCGCTCACGAAGCTGGCCAGGCCGCGCCGCAGGACAGCCCAGTCCATCTTGAGCGCCCATGCCGCGGCAATCGCCGCCATGGCGTTGGCGATCTGAAAGCCAATGCGCCCGCCGCGGGTCAGGGGGATGTCCGCGAGTGCGAAACGCCAACTGGCATTGCCTTGCGCTGCAACGATCGCGTCGCCGTCAATGAACACCACCCGCTGGCCTTTGGCGCGATGCGCGGCGATCACCGGATGATGGGCGTCGTCGCCGAAAAAGGTCACCGCGCCCGGGCAATCGTCGGCCATCGCCACGCAAAGCGGATCATTCGCATTGAGCACCGCGACGCCCGTCGTCGAGACGTTTCGGGCAACCACCGACTTGATGGCGGCGACGTCTTCTGCCGATTCGATGAAGTTCAGGCCGATGTGATCGCCCTGGCCGATATTGGTGATGATGCCGACTTCGCATCGATCGAAACCCAATCCTTCGCGCAGCAGTCCGCCGCGGGCCACTTCGAAGACAGCGGCTTGCGCATCTGGATGAAGCAGGACGCTGCGGGCGCTCTTGGGCCCGCTGCAGTCACCGGAGTCGGTTTGCTGGCTGCCCACGAAGACGCCGTC
>CAIKZV010000034.1 GCA_903831925.1 uncultured Burkholderiales bacterium | reverse complement strand
CGAGATTCCATTGATTGTCTTTACGGGTCTCGACAGCGATCAGGTCCGCCGCAATGCGACCGAATACGGCGCGACCGCGGTCGTGTGCAAAACCGAAAGTACCGCGCGGCTGCTTGGCGAGCTCTCTGCGCTGTTGCCGGGTCATGTGGCCACGGCGAAGGGTGCCGCCGGCAACGGCCCGGTCGAGGCCATGACCAGACCGGCAAGTCGCTCCGAGCTGTCGCCGCGCCAGCAGCAGATCTGGCAAGGCATTGCTGAAGGCATGCCCAATATCGAGATTGCCCAGCGGCTGCAGATCAGCCTCAACACCACCAAGGCGCATGTTCGCGAATTGCTGCAGCGCCTGGGTGTGCGCAACCGCACCGAGGCGGCCACGCTCTATTTCCGCAGGCGGGGCGACCGTCAGCCTTGATCGGCCTTGAGTGAAAGGCCGTCATTGGGCTGAGCTACTATCGCCCGATGCCGAACCTCCCCGATCCGTCTGTCGCCCTGTCGATGCAGGGTATCGGGGTGCGCTTCCCCACTGGGGTCCAGGCGCTTGACCAGCTTGATCTCGCGCTTCGCCGCGGCGAATTCCTGAGCCTGCTCGGGCCGTCCGGATGCGGCAAGAGCACGGCTTTGCGCCTTGCCGCAGGATTGGCTCAGCCCACAACCGGCACGATGCAGCGGGCGTCCGACATGCGCCTGGGCTTCGTCTTTCAGGAACCGACCCTGATGCCCTGGGCGACGGTTTTCGACAATGTCCGTCTGCCGCTGCGCCTGCAGGGCCGCTCGGTGGCCTCGGTACGCGACGAGGTGATGCAGGTCCTCGATCTGGTCGGGCTGACCGAATTCGTCAACGCCTATCCGCGCGAGCTGTCGGGCGGCATGCGCATGCGGGTGTCGATTGCCCGGGCACTGGCCACCCGACCCAGTCTGCTGCTGCTCGACGAGCCTTTCGCGGCGCTCGACGAGATCACCCGCGGGCGGCTCGACGATGACCTGCTGCGGATCTGGCGGGAGCAGTCGCTCACCGTGGTCTTCGTCACCCACAGTGTCTATGAGGCGGTCTATCTGTCGAGCCGGATTGCGGTCTTCAGTGGCCGACCCGGGCGAATCGTCGAATCGATCGATATCGATGCCGCCCTGACTCGCGATGAGGCCTTTCGGGCGAGCGAGCGCTATGCCCGATGGTGCGTTCAGGCCTCGAGCCTGCTGAGCAGGTCCTACGCATGAGCGCCTCGCAGCGACAGTCGGTGGTCGCGCCGGTGCTGGTCTGCGCGCTTGCGCTGGGCCTGTGGGAGGCGGTGGTGCGGATCAAGCACATCCCGCACTACATCCTGCCGGCACCGTCGCTGGTGGCCCAGACGCTCTGGACCGATCTGCCCTCGCTGCTGCCCTCGATGTGGTTCACCATCAAGATCACCGCCGGTGCGTTGCTGCTCGCAGTGGTAGGCGGTGTGCTGCTGGCGGCGGTGTTTGCGAGCTCGCGGCGGATCGAGAATGCCTTCTTTCCGCTGGCGATCGTGCTGCAGGTCACCCCAATTGTGGCGATCGCGCCGCTGATCCTGATCTATATCGAGTCGACCACGGTGGCGCTGCTGATCTGCGCCTTCATCGTCGCCTTCTTTCCGATCCTGGCCAATACCGTGGTCGGCTTGCGCAGCGCCGATGCCAATCTTCGCGACCTCTTTACGCTCTATGGCGCAAGCCGCTGGCAGCGCCTGCATCTGCTGCTGGTGCCAAGCGCCTTGCCCTATTTCCTGGCCGGCCTGCGCATCGCCGGCGGGTTGGCGCTGATCGGCGCGGTG
>CAIKZV010000033.1 GCA_903831925.1 uncultured Burkholderiales bacterium | reverse complement strand
GTCCTGCTGTTTCCGTTCTACTGGATGGTGGTCACCTCGCTCAAACCCAATGAGGAGCTGCTGTCGCGCGGCGGCAATCCCTTCTGGATCATCAAGCCGACGCTGGCGCATTTTCACAAGCTGCTCTTCAACACCGCCTATCCCGAGTGGCTCTGGAATACCGTCGTGGTGTCGGTGGTCGCGACTGCGCTATCGCTTGCCGCCTCGGTGCTTGCGGCTTATGCGATCGAGCGTCTGCGATTCAAGGGCGCCAGGTCGGCCGGCGTGGCGATCTTTCTGGCCTATCTGGTACCGCCCTCGATTCTTTTCATTCCCCTTGCGGCGATCGTCTTCAAGCTCGGGCTCTTTGATACCCGCTGGGCACTCATCCTGACTTATCCGACCTTCCTGATTCCTTTCTGCACCTGGCTGCTGATGGGCTACTTCCGATCGATCCCCTACGAGCTGGAGGAGTGCGCCCTTATCGACGGCGCCACCCGCTGGCAGATCCTGATCAAGATCGTGTTGCCGCTGGCCGTGCCGGGCCTGATATCGGCGGGGATTTTTGCGTTCACCTTGTCCTGGAACGAGTTCATCTACGCCCTGACTTTCGTGTCCTCATCCGAGGTCAAGACCGTGCCTGTCGGCGTGGTCACCGAGCTGGTCGAAGGCGACGTTTATCATTGGGGCTCGCTGATGGCAGGTGCCCTGCTGGGCTCCCTGCCGGTTGCATTCGCCTATTCCTTCTTCGTCGAGCATTACGTCTCGGGCATGACTGGTTCAGTGAAGGAATGAGCGGGCCCCCACTCGCAGGAGCATCGCCATGACCAGCAAGCCCAGAAAGAAGCCCTCCGAACTTCGCAGTCAGCAGTGGTTCGGTCGTCAGGACCGCGACGGCTTTGCCTACCGCAGCTGGGTCAAGGGCAAAGGGGTGCCACACGATCAGTTCGACGGCCGTCCGGTCATCGGTATCTGCAACACCTTCAGCGAACTGACGCCCTGCAATTCGCACTTTCGAACCCTGGCTGAGCAGGTCAAGATCGGCGTCTACGAGGCCGGCGGCTTTCCGCTCGAATTCCCGGTCATGTCATTAGGCGAGACGCTGCTCAGGCCGACTGCGATGCTCTATCGCAATCTCGCCAGCATGGATGTCGAAGAAAGCATTCGGGGCAATCCCATTGACGGTGGGGTGCTGCTGATGGGCTGTGACAAGACCACGCCGAGTCTGCTGATGGGCGCAGCCAGCGCCGATCTGCCGACCATCGGTGTGTCGGGTGGCCCGATGCTCAACGGCAAATGGCGCGGTCAGGAGCTTGGCTCCGGGACCGGCTTGTGGAGCATGAGCGAGCAGGTGCGGGCCGGTACGCTCAAACTGCAGGACTTATTCGAAGCCGAGAGTTGCATGCATCGCAGCCACGGCCACTGCATGACCATGGGCACTGCGAGCACCATGGCATCGATGGTTGAGGCGCTGGGCGTCGGACTGCCTGGCAATGCGGCTTATCCGGCAGTCGATGGCCGCCGCAATGTGCTGGCCAGAGGGGCAGGGCGGCGCATCGTCGAGATGGTGCACGAGGATCAGAAACTGTCGAGCATCCTGACTCGCGAGGCCTTCGAAAACGCCATCCGCACACTGGCAGCCATTGGTGGCAGTACCAATGCGGTGATCCACCTGATCGCGATTGCAGGCCGACTTGGTGTGCCGCTGTCGGTCGATGATTTTGATCGCCTTGGCAGCGAGTTGCCGTGTCTGGTCAACCTTCAGCCGTCGGGCAAGTACCTGATGGAAGACTTCTGCTATGCAGGCGGTCTGCCTGTGGTCATGAAGGCCATGGCGCCGCATCTGCATCTTGACGCGGTCACGGCCAACGGCAAGACCATCGGCGAAAACATTGCTGATGCCGAAAATTACAACCCCGATGTGATCATGAGCCTCGAGGCGCCCTTCAAGGAGCGGGCCGGCATCGCCGTGCTGCGTGGCAATCTCGCGCCCGGCAGCGCTGTCATCAAGCCGAGTGCAGCAACCCCGGCGCTCATGAAGCACACCGGGCGCGCGGTGGTCTTCGAAGACAGCGATGATTTTCACCGCCGCATCGACGATGAGTCGCTTGATGTCGACGAGACCTGCGTGCTGGTGCTCAAGAATTGCGGACCCAAGGGCTATCCCGGCATGGCCGAGGTCGGCAACATGCCCCTGCCGCCGAAGGTGCTGCGAAAGGGCATCACCGACATGGTTCGGATCAGCGATGCCCGAATGAGCGGTACGGCCTATGGGACGGTGGTGCTTCACACCGTGCCAGAGGCCGCAGCGGGG
>CAIKZV010000032.1 GCA_903831925.1 uncultured Burkholderiales bacterium | reverse complement strand
CACCGACTTCGGGGTGTGGGGCCCGCTTGCGCCGCTCGATCAGGTCTATCTGAAAAAGACCTGATCGACCCTCATCGCGACCCTCATCGCGACCCTCATCGCGACCCTCAGAGCACCGCCTCGACCAGATAGGGGCCCTTCGCGGCAAGCCCGCGCGCGAGTTCGCGGGCAAGGCTGCCCAGATCGGTCGCACGCCCTGCCTCCACGCCCATCGAACGGGCCAGCCCCACGAAGTCGAGGCTGGGATTGTCGAGCATCAGCATGTGGTTGGCACGCGGCCCGGGCGTGCCGGCACCCACACCGGCGAACTCGCCCTGCAGGATGCGATAGGCGCGGTTGGCAAAGACCAGCACCGTGATATCCAGGCCTTCGCGCGCCATCGTCCAGAGCGACTGGATGGTGTACATCGCGCTGCCGTCTCCCTCGAGGACCAGCACCTTGCGATCGGGCGCGGCAATCGCGGCGCCGATCGCGGTCGGCAGACCGAAGCCGATCGCGCCGCCGGTGGAGGTCAGGAAATCATGCGGCGCGGCGGTGGCGGTGAGGGCCCCGAGCGCCCGGCCGCCGGTCACCGACTCGTCGACCACGATGGCGTTGTCGGGAATCAGCGCGGCCACCACCTGCCCCAGACCTTCGAGCGTCATCGGCCCCTCGGGCAAGGCCGGACGCGCCAGCGTGGCGAGGCCTTTGGGCGTCTTGTCGCGGGCACCGAGCGCATCGGCCAGTGCTTCGAGCGTACCGAGCAGGTCCTGGCCGACATCGGCCAGCGGCACGATGCGCGAAGCCGCCGGCGCCTGGCGGCCCGGCTTGTCGGGATAGGCGAAGAACGACACCGGATCGGTGCTGCCGATCAGCACGATGTTCTTGTAGGGCTTGAGCGCCGCCATCGCCGCCTCGGGCACATAGGGGATGCGCGCGGCATTGACTCGACCCGCGCCGCGCTGGACCAGCGCCACCGGAAACTCGACCATGACCTGGCAGCCGGTGACTTCGGCGATCCGCCCGGCCATGGCCAGGCCGGCTTCGCGGCAGGCCACACCACCGAGCAGCAGCAGCGTGGCCTCACCCGAACGCAGCAGGCCCACGGTGGCATCGATCAGGGCGGCATCGGCCGGCGGGCGAACCAGACGCGCCGAGCAACCGGTGGAGGTCTGCTCGGGGGGCACGGTGTTCCAGGCGCAATCGGCCGGCAGCACCAGCGTGGCAATGCGACCGGGCGGCGTGGTGGCCGCCTGGACCGCCGCACGCGCTGCCGCCTGCACGCCCACCGACGAGCCGATGGTGTGGACCCAGTTCGACATCGGCCGGGCAACGCCCTCGATGTCGGAGGTGAGCGGCGCGTCAAGGGCGACATGCGCGGTGGCATGTTCGCCGACCACGTTCACGATGCCGGAATGGGCTTTTTTGGCGTTGTGCAGATTGGCCAGGCCATTGGCAAGCCCCGGACCGAGATGCAGCAGCGTCGACGCCGGACGCTGGGCGATCCGCCAGTAGCCGTCGGCCGCACCGGTGACCACGCCCTCGAAGAGGCCAAGCACACAGCGCATGCCATCGATGCGATCGAGGGCCGCCACGAAATGCATCTCGGAGGTACCGGGGTTGGAAAAGCAGACTTCAACCTGTTCGTCGAGCAGCGTGCGCACCAGGCTTTCAGCACCATTCATTGTTCTGTCTCCTTTGGGATGATCGTTAGCAGCCTATTTCGCGGCGAGCTTTGCCAGCAGGGCTTTTTGCGAGACGACGATGCGTTGTCCGCGCGGGCGGCGACGGGTGTATCCGCCGGTCGAGTCCATGACCCAGGCCGATGAATTGTCGCGCAGATGCACCGCAATGCCTTCGGACAGCACCCGCGCCTTGAGGCGCCGGTCGCGCACCGGAAAGGCCACCTCGACCCGACGGAAAAAGTTCCGACCCATCCAGTCGGCAGACGCAAGCCAGACCTCATTGGCCCCATCGGCATGAAAGTGATAGATGCGGCTGTGCTCGAGAAAGCGCCCGATCACCGACCGCACGCGAATATTGTCGGACAGCCCGGGCACCCCCGGGCGCAAGGCGCAGACACCGCGCACGATCAGATCGATCTTGACGCCGGCCTGACTCGCTTCGTAGAGCGCTTCGATCAGCTTGGGCTCGAGCAGCGCATTAACCTTGGCGGCGACATAAGCCCTGCGCCCGGCGCGCGCGGTATCGGCCTCGGCACGGATCGCCTGCATCACATGCCCGGCAAGCGTGAACGGCGCCTGCAGCAATTGCCGCAGGGGCACGGCGTGGCCGGAACCGGTGAGCCGGCGAAACACCTCGTTCACATCGGCGCAGATGTCAGGGTCGGCGGTAAACATGCCGAAGTCCTCGTAGATCCTCGCGGTGCGGGGATGGTAGTTGCCGGTGCCCAGATGCGCATACCGGCGCAGAGCGCCGTCTTCGCGACGCAGCAGCAAGGTGAGCTTGGCATGGGTCTTGTGGCCGACCACACCATAGACCACATGGGCACCGACCTCCTCAAGCCTTTGCGCCCAGTTGATGTTCGCCTCTTCATCGAAGCGGGCCATCAGTTCGAGCACCACCGTGACCTCCTTGCCGGCCCGCGCCGCCGCCACCAGCGCCTCCATGAGAACCGAATCGGCGCCGGTGCGGTAGATGGTCTGCTTGATCGCGACCACCTTCGGATCGGTGGCCGCACTGCGCAGAAAGTCCATCACCGGCATGAAGGATTCATAGGGATGGTGCAGCAGCACGTCCTGGCGGCGAATCGCATCGAAGAGATTGCGACCGACCAGCGGCATCGGCAGGCCGGGCTCGAAGCTCGGAAACTTCAGGTCGGGGCGATCGACCAGATCGATCACCTGCTGCAGCCTGACCAGATTGACCGGCCCGTCGACGCGATAGCAATCGATGGGCGTGAGGTCGAACTCGCGCAGCAGCCGCTTGAGCATCCGATCATCGATGGCGCGCGACACCTCCAGGCGGACTTCGTCGCCGTACTGACGCTGCGACAGCTCGGTATGCAGGGCCTGGCGAAGATCGGTGACTTCTTCCTCGTCGACGAAGAGTTCGCTGTTGCGGGTCACGCGGAACTGATTGACCGACTCGATGACCATGCCCGGAAAGAGCCGTTCGACGAAGCCGCCGACAATCGAGGTGAGCAGCATGACGCCGTGCGGCGCGCCGGCAATCTCGCGCGGCACCCGGATCACCCGCGGCAGCGTGCGCGGCGCCTGCAGGATCGCAATGTCGGCCGGTCGCCCGAAGGCATCGATGCCCTCGAGTTCGATCACGAAATTCAAGCTCTTGTTGAGGATGCGCGGAAACGGATGCGCCGGGTCGAGTGCGATCGGGGTGAGCAGGGGCTCGATCTCGTCGACGAAGACCCGCTCGGCCCATTGCCGCTGGGCGTCGGTCCAGTTTGAGCTCAGCAGGATCACGATGCCCTGTTCGGCCAGCGCCGGCGTCAGCGTCTTGTTGAGCAGCTCGTACTGACGCGTTACCAGACGACCGGCTCGCTCGGAGACCAGCCTGAGGGCATCGGCCACCGGCCCGCTGTCGAGCTGGGTGTCAGGGTCGACGCGCATCAGCTCCTTGAGCTCGGCCACCCTGACCTCGAAGAGTTCGTCGAGGTTGTTGCTGACGATGGTGAGGTAGCGCAGCCGTTCAAGCAGCGGAATGCCCGGGTCTTCCGCCTGGGCCAGCACGCGTTCGTTGAAGGCAAGGATGCCGATCTCGCGATTGAGCAGTCGGGTGGACAGCTTGCTCCCCGCTTCAGGCATGGCGTCTCTGTTCATGTCGATCCGTCGAAAACTCGGGTGTCTCGATGCCGCCCGATCGTCGTCGGGCAAGCGCGTAGCCAAGGTCTGGCGCGTCAGACTCGGGGCTGTCGTCATTCTGCGGCAGAATGTCGGCAATGCCATTCTCCCATCTCCTTGCAGCCGTCGATCTCGGATCGAACAGTTTTCGACTTGTCATCGGCAGGATCGAGTCCACGCCAGTGGGCGATCAGATCCGCCCGATCGACCAGATCAAGGAAACCGTCAGACTCGCCGCCGGACTGAGCAGCACCGGCACCTTGTCAGAGCCGGCCCAGGAACGCGCGATTGCGGCCCTGCATCGCTTCGGTGAGCGGCTTCGCGCCTTTCGGCCTGATGGGGTTCGGGCGGTGGCCACCAACACTTTCCGGGTGGCGAGCCATACCCGCGAATTTCTGGAGCGCTCTCAGGAGGCTCTCGGCTTTCCGATCGAGGTGATCGCCGGACGCGAAGAGGCGCGACTGATCTATCTCGGGGCGGCCCACGCCTTGCCCACCGATGGCCAGCGGCGGCTGATCATCGATATCGGCGGCGGCTCGACCGAATGCATCATCGGCACCGACTACCGCAGCGAACTGCTCGAATCGGTGCCGCTGGGCTGCGTCGGTCTGGCCAATCAGTTTTTCCCGGACGGCAACATCGATCGCCACAACTACCAGCGTGCGCGCCTGGCCTGCCGCGACGCACTGGCACCGCTGTCCAAGCTCTATCGTGAATTCGGCTGGCGAACGTCGATCGGCACCTCCGGCACCGCCAAGACCCTGTGGCAGATCGCGCAGGTCGACTTCGGTGACTCGCGCCTGACCGCCGATGCGCTGGCGATGATCGAAACAACGCTCCTGAAAGCCGGCCATGCCGATCGACTGCGATTCGAGGGCCTCAAGCCCGACCGGCGCCCGGTGATCGCAGGCGGTCTGGCGATGATGAGCGCAGCCTTCGAAGAGTTCGGCATCGACTCGATGGACTACTGCGACGGCGCATTGCGCGAAGGCGTGCTCTACGACCTGCTCGGTCGCTCGACCGGCGCCGACATGCGCAGCGTCACCGTCTCCCAGATGATCCGCCGCTACACGCTCGACGAGCGCTACGGCCAGGCGGTTGCCGCGCTCGCCACCTCCTTCTATCGGGAGGCGGTGCGTGCGTCGGACGACGAGATCGCGCGCAACACGCGGCTGCTGGCCTGGGCGGCGCAGCTGTGCGAGACCGGCATGTCGATTGCCCATGCCGATTATCACAAGCATGGCGGCTACATCCTGAGCCACTGCGACATGCCGGGTTTCTCGGAAGACGAGCAGACCCTGATCGCCAACCTGGTGCTGGGCCAGACCGGCGGCCTGACCAAGCTCAAGACCTGTCTGTTCGAGCAGGACGAATGGGTGATGGTGCTGTGCCTGCGACTGGCGGTGATCTTCCATCGACGACGCGACGGCCAGCTGCCCCCATCGATCAAGCTGCGGGTCAAGAGCGGCGGCGCGCGGATCGAAATCGACTCGGAATGGGCCGACGACCATCCGCTGACCAACCAGTCGCTGCAGTTCGAGTCGACCGAATGGAACAAGGCCGGCCCCTGGGGGCTGAACTACCTGCTGAACTGATCTGAGCTGAGAGGGGCGACGCGGCGCTTGCGACCGCGTTCGGGCAGAAACCGCAGACTCAGGGCAGCGACTGCAGCCGCCGGTAGCGGGCCATCAGGGCTTGCTGCGACTCGACCCGCGCCGGATCAACCGGAATGCAGGCGACCGGGCAGACCTGCTGACATTGCGGCACATCAAAGTGACCGACGCACTCGGTGCAGCGGTCAGGATCGATCTGGTAGATCTCGGGGCCCATCGAGATCGCGCCATTGGGGCACTCGGGTTCACAGACGTCGCAGTTGATGCACTCGTCGGTGATGAGGAGCGCCATGACTGCCTCAGGCTCCCTTTGATGCAGCCCGCTCGGCGAGCTTGCGCGTGAGGTGGCCCTCGACCGTCGGCGGCACGAAGCGGCTGACATTGCCGCCGAACATCGCGATTTCGCGCACCAGCGTGCCCGAAATGAACAGGTTTTCTTCGGTCGGCGTGACGAAGATCGTCTCGACATCCGGCATCAGATAGCGGTTCATGCCGGCCATCTGGAACTCGTATTCATAGTCGGCAACCGATCGCAGGCCACGCACGATCACATTGGCCTTCTGGCTGACGACAAAGTCGCGCAGCAGCCCCGAAAACCCGATCACCTCGATATTCGGGCAGTCGGCCAGGGCCTCGCGGGCGATCTCGACCCGCTCCTGGGCCGAGAAAATCGGATTTTTCCCGCGGCTGTCGGCCACCGCAAGAATCGCCCGATCGAAGATGCGGGCGGCGCGGCGCATGACGTCTTCATGGCCGCGGGTCAGGGGATCGAAAGTTCCGGGGTAAACGGCGACAGCCATCGTCAGGCTCCAGTTGGCTCAGCAGGCATCAGCAGCAGATGATAATGGACCAGCCCGGCGCGGTCGGCGCGATGCACCCATACGCCGGGCAGCTGGGTCCAGGGCGCGGTGGTGATGTCGACCGGCACGTCCGACTCGACATAGAGCGCGGCACCCGGTGCGAGCACCCCAGCCAGCCGGGGCACGATGCGCTCGAGCACGCCTTCGCCAAAGGGGGGGTCGAGCAGGACCAGATCGAAACGCTCGGCGGTCTGTGACACCCAGGCAAAGGCATCGGCCTGGGCGAGCTCGACCATCTCGGCGGCCAGCCGCTCCTTGACCGATCGCAGCGACTCGACGATGCGGGCATCGCGCTCGATGAGCACCACCCTGGCCGCGCCCCGCGATGCGCATTCGAAGCCGAGCGCGCCGCTGCCGGCATACAGATCGAGACACCGCCAGCCATCGAGCCGGTTGCCAAGCCAGTTGAAAAGCGTCTCGCGCACCCGGTCGGGCGTCGGGCGCAGACCCGGTCGATCGAGCACCGGCAGCAGCGTTCGTTTCCAGGCGCCACCGATGATGCGCACCTTCATCGGCAAGGACCGCGCCACACGCGGCGCAGGTTTGCGCGCGCCTGCTTTTTCGCGCGGCGCGCCGGAATCAGGGTTTCGCTTCACCGGCACCCACAATCACCGTGACCATCCGATCGGGAAACACCTTGCGCCGGAAGGCGTCGCGGACCTGCGCGGTCGTGACCTGCTCGACCTGATCGGTCCAGCGCTCGAGATAGTCGAGCGGCAGCTGATACCAGCCGATATTGGCGATGTTGTCGAGGATCTTGCGATTGGAATCGATGCGCAGGGCAAAGCCGCCGACCAGATTCTGTTTGGCCGCGACCAGCTCGGCCTCGGTCGGCCCGTCGCGCACGAAACCCTCGAGCGTCTGACGCACCACCGCGAGTGCCTCGTCGGTCTGGGACTTGCGGGTCTGCAATCCGACCGCAAACGGGCCGGGCTGCATCATCGGCGAAAAATACGAATAGACGCTGTAGGACAGCCCGCGCTTTTCGCGCACCTCGGCGGTCAGCCGCGACACGAAACCGCCGCCACCCAGCACATAGTTGCCCACGAAGAGCGGGAAGTAATCGGGGTCGGAACGGGCCATGGCCGGCGCTCCGATCACGATATGGCTCTGGGTGGCCGGATGAGGAATGCGTCGCTCGAGCGCCTGGGGTGCCTCGACAGGCGGCATCGGCGCCGGCGTCACGCCTTGCGGCAGATCGCGGGT
>CAIKZV010000031.1 GCA_903831925.1 uncultured Burkholderiales bacterium | reverse complement strand
CCCAGCGGCTGAAGACCGCGACGCTCGGCTTCCTTGGCTTCCATCAGCACGACCGCGGCAGCGCCGTCGGACAGCTGGCTGGCATTGCCGGCGGTGATGAACTTGCCCGGGCCCTTGACCGGCTCGAGCTTGGCCAGACCGGCCAGCGTGGTGTCAGGGCGATTGCACTCGTCACGATCGACCGTCGTTTCGACCATCGACTCGGCCTTGGTGACCTTGTCGACCACCTTCATCATGGTCTTGACCGAAATGATCTCGTCCTTGAACTTGCCGGCCGCCTGGGCAGCCGCCATGCGACGCTGCGACTCGAGCGAGTACTCGTCCTGATATTCGCGGCTGATGTTGTAACGGGCGGCCACCACGTCGGCGGTATCGATCATCGGCATCCAGAAATCGGGATACATCTCGGTCAGGCGATCGGACTTGCCACCGCCGCCGCCGCCCTGATAGCTGATCGAATCGACGCCGCCGCCGACCATGATGCTGGCGCCTTCTTCGACGATGTGATGCGCTGCGGCGGCGATCGCATTGAGGCCCGACGAGCAGGCACGATGCATGGTCATGCCCGAGGTGGTCACCGGCAGGCCGGCCAGCAGGCCCGCGGCCCGGGCCACGTTGCCCGACGCGGCCACGCAGCCGGCGATCACGTCCTCGACTTCGGCCGGATCAACCTTGGAGCGCTGCACGGCATGCTCGACCGCGTGACCGAGGATGGTCATGTTGGAGGTATTGTTAAAGCCGCCGCGGGCGGCTTTGGCCAGCCCGGTGCGGGCATAGGAAACGATGACTGCTTGGCGCATGGTCTTCTCCGTTTGTGTCGTTGAAAGTAATGGATGGGAGCCAGGGCCAGACAGAGCCGTCCGCGGCACACCCTCTATGGTCACACCTTCGGGCCTGCCGGCAAAGTCCCTTCGATCCGGGAATGCGTCAATTGGCACAGCCGTGGCTCACCCGACGCAATTGTGGCAAGGCCGAATCGATTAGGCCAAAAGTATTAGGCCAGCCGACGGCGGACCCGGTTGACAGTGGCTTGGCTGATTCGCAAACATAGTCCCATCCACCTGACGGAGACATCCATGAACCAGCGATTCCTGATCATCGACGATCACCCAATGATGCGCGGCGCGGTGCGGTACATGCTTGAAATGACAGGTGAATCGGTGCAGACCGATCAGGCCGGCAGCCTGGCCGAAGCCCAGGCCATCCTGAATTCCGGGCCGCCCTTCACCCTCGCCCTGCTTGACCTGGTCCTGCCCGATACCGTCGGCACCTCGGGGCTTCAGACGCTTCGCCTGCGCTATCCGAAACTGCCGATCCTCATCACCTCGGCGTTGTGCGATCGCCAGACTGTCGAGCGATGCCTGCAGGGTGGCGCGGCCGGCTTCTTCGGCAAGAGTTCAGCGTCCGAACGATTGGCGATCGCGGTGCGCACGGTGTGCAGCGGCCGGATCTATCTGCCGCCCGAAATCGATGCGCAGATCGACCAGCGCTGGGTCAACCGCGCCACGCAGCGTCTGGACGGCGACGTCCGCAAACTTGGGCTGAGCGATCGGCAGACCGAGGTCCTTCGCCTGATCCTGCAGGGCATGTCCAACAAGCTGATCGGGCGCCAGCTCAAGCTCGCAGAGGGCACAGTCAAGGTTCATGTCAGCGCGGTGCTGCGGGCGCTTGGTGTGCGAAATCGAACCCAGGCGGTGCTGGCTGCCAACCGGCGGATGGTGGCGGCGTCCGCCTCGATAATGTGCACCGTCGTCGCGAGATTGCGCGGCGCATGGAGTTTCAAGGAGGCGATGTAGTCCTCCACCAGCTTCATGTTTTCCGGCGTGTTGCGAACCAGGAGTTCACCCGTGCTGGGTTTGAAGTTGGCGGAGGAACCTTCAGGAAAGGGAATGCCCTTGGACTTCAGGATCTCCACGGCGGTGATGCGCATGGTCAGCCGTGCTTCGTTCACCATGGGAGCTGCTGCTGGAGCAGCACCGCCTGCGGCAAAAGGGTCGGCTGCCGAAGCGGGAGCGGCATCTCCCATCGTCAAAAGATCTTCGGTGATGTGGAAACTGCGGGTGATGATGCCCTTCGTGGCACCCGGCGGCTCCGGCGGTGGTGCGGTGGGCGTCTTCTCGATCTTTTCGCCCTTTTCCCGCAGCAGTTGTTCCACCCGCCTGTCCAGGGCTGGCAGCAGCGAGACGATGTGGGCTTTCAGAAAAGCAGCCTGCAGATGACCGGCGCGCTCTGGCTCCGCGACATCTTCGGGCTTCCAGATGCCCAGCAGCTTGGTCATGCCACCGAGCAACGTGATGCCGGTGGTCACATGGGCGTTGTAAAAATCAATGTT
>CAIKZV010000030.1 GCA_903831925.1 uncultured Burkholderiales bacterium | reverse complement strand
GAACAACTGCGCAAGGTCTGGGACCAGATCATCCCGGGCGAGCCGCGCAAGACCATTCCGTATCTGCTGACGCTCGAGGCGATCCAGAAATACTGCCGGGTGGTGGGCGACCTGCATCCCCTTTATTTCGATGAGGCCTATGCGTTGACCACGCCCTTCAAGGGCCTGATCGCGCCGCCCGCGATCCACATCCTGCTGATGTTCGCCTGCACGCCGGCCGACGACTGGATGCGCAGCCCCGGCACGGTCAATGCCGGCCAGTCGTGGAGCTACAACCTGCCGGCGCGCCCGGGCGACACGATTCGTCTTGAGGCCCGCGCGCTCGACAAGTTCATCCGCAAGGACCGCCTCTTCGTGGTCCACGACAACGTGTTTTTCAACCAGCACAACCAGGTGATCTGCTCGGGCCGCGGCCAGACGATCCGCCCGGCCTGAGACCCGAGGACGCGACCATGAGCCATCCCTTCGACATCATCGAGATCGGCACCCGCATCGACGGCGTGCCCTTTTCGCCGACCCGCGAGTCGATCCGCGAGTTCTGCGAGGCCTCGCTCGACTTCAATCCGCTGCACCTTGATGACGAGTACATGAAAGGCAGCTTCGGCAAGACCCAGTTCGGCGGCATCATCATGCACGGCATGAACAACTTCGGTGTGATCAGCAAGACCCTCACCGACTGGCTGTATCCGCTGGGAGGCGTACATCGCCGGCTCGAGACACGCTGGAAAGCGCCGGTCAAACCGGGCGACACCATCACCGCGCATGCGGTGGTCACCGCCCGCAAGGTCACCGGCAAGAGCCGCTGGCTGACGCTCGACGTGGGCGTGCGCAATCAGCGCGACGAACTGGTGGCGCAGGGCGAAGCGATGGTCGAATTTCCGGTGCTATGAGCATCCTGATCGCCGGTGGCGGCATCGGCGGGCTGGCTGCCGCACTCAGCCTGCATGCGGCGGGCCTGCACGAGCTGCAGGTCCTGGAAGCCGCATCTGAGATCCGCCAGATCGGCGTGGGCGTGAACCTGCCACCGCACGCGGTGCGCGAACTCACCGAACTCGGGCTGGGCGAGGCGCTGGCGCAGCACGGCATCCCGACCTCCGAGCTGTCGTATTACGACCGGCGCGGCAAGCTGATCTGGGCCGAACCGCGCGGCCTGGGCGCGGGCTACCGGTGGCCGCAGTACTCGATTCATCGCGGGCGACTGCAGCAGATCCTCTTTGATGCGGTGGTGGCCCGAATGGGCGAGGCGGTGGTGCGCACCGGCCAGCGTGTGAGCGGCTTTGCGCCGATGCCGGCCGGCGCGCGCGTGCAGGTCACCGATCGCAGCGGTGCCAGCCCTGCCACCGAGCGCACGATCGACGCCGATGTGCTGATCGGGGCCGACGGCATCCGCTCGGCGGTGCGCCAGTCGGCCGACCCGGCCCTGGGTGCGCTGGCGACCAACGGCTGGATGATGTATCGCGGCACCACCCGCAGCGGGCCGTTTCTGAGCGGCTCATCGATGGTCATCATCGGCGATGAGCATCTGCGCGTGGTCGTCTATCCGATCGAGCCGGGCGTCAACAACTGGCTGCTGGTGCGGCCAGGGGCAGGCGCCGGTGATGAGCTTGGCAACTGGAACCGATCGGTCGAGCCACAGGCAATCGCGCAGTGCGTGCAGGACTGGACCTTCGACTGGCTGGATGTGCCGGCGCTGGTCGCCGGATCGGACATCGCCTGGGAATATCCGATGGCCGACTTCGATCCGCTGTCGCAATGGGTCTTCGGACGCGCGGCGCTGCTGGGCGATGCCGCGCATGCGATGTATCCCTTCGGCTCCAACGGCGCTTCGCAGGCGATTCTGGATGCCCGCGTGCTGGCCTGGCAGCTGGCAACGCAGCCGGATATCGATGCTGCGCTTGCGGCTTATCAGACCGAGCGGCTGCCGGTGGCCAGCGCGGTGCAACTGGCCAATCGCCGGCAGGCCAACGATGTGATGGCCAAGGTCAGCGCGATGGTCCGCCAGGATGCGCAGGCCGGCGCGCAGGCCGAACTGAAAGAGGTCGAGGCGCGCTACAAGCGCCTGGCAGGCTTTGATGCCGAGACACTCAATGCGCGGGCGTCGTGGAGTGTGGGCGGGCGCTGACCGCTGATGTTCTGACTGAAGTCTGTCGTCTAAGCGGGCATGGAGTCACTCGGGCCGATTGCGGACGCTGCGTCGATCGTCGACTGAGGGTGGATGGCGCGTCCCGGCCAGAAGCGATCTATTGTGCGGGGAGTAAATCCGGATTG
>CAIKZV010000029.1 GCA_903831925.1 uncultured Burkholderiales bacterium | reverse complement strand
GTGCTGGGCGAGCAGATACAGCCGCCAGCTGACGATCAGGCATACCAGAATCCACAGGCCCGCCAGCACCGCCAGCGACCGGCCGCCCATTCGGTCCCACAGCATCGCGACCACCAGTGCCTGCAGTGCGAGCAGCGCAATGCCCGCGCCAATCGCAAGCACCAGCAGCAGCACGATTCGCTGTTCGATGCGTTGCGTCTGCTCGCCCAGCTCAAGGGCTGCGAGTTGGGCGCGGGTGTCCAGGGCCTCGCCCAGTGCGGAGCCGAACTGCGACAGCGAACCGATCAGCCCGGCTTTGACCGCGGCTGGCTCAGCGGCATCGCCTGGCTGCGCTGCGTCGGACTCGATTGCCACCGTCTGGTGCCCTGATGAGATGTCGGTTCTCAGCGACGGTTCAGCAGCAGTCCGATCACGACACCTGCGGCCGCCGCGATGCCTACTGCCTGCCAGGGGCGTGCATGAACGAAGTCATCGGCCGCCCGGGCAGCCTCGACCGCCTGATCACGTGCAGTGCTGTTGAGGTCCTGCAGCTTGAAGCGAGCCTGACGCAGCTTTTCTTCGACCTGCACCCGCAGCTCGTGGGCTCGCTCACCGGTTTCGGTGGTCGCGTTTTGCAGGATGGTCTGAGCCTCGGCAACCGCGTTGGACAGTTCGTCTGCCAGTCGCGTGCGAGTGGTGTCTGAAGAAGAGTTCATGGCGGGCTCCAGGGAAGGTCAGGAAAGGTTCGGGAAAGGGTCAGTCGATCCGCTCGAGTATAGCTGTCGGGACCGGTCGGCTGCTCGGCCGATCCGTGGCGCGCAGCCGGTTTCGGGTCGATCCGGACGCGTCCTGGCCGGGCTCCGACATCACCATCAGGCAAGGTCCTGCAAGGCTGTCCGCGAGTCGACGTACCGGGCGAAGTACCCGGATATGGTGCCGCTTATTCCGAGCTTGCCGACCCCCTTGTCCCCTCAAGATTTTGCCAATGACGCAAACAGGGGCAGCTCGCCGATGCAATCCACGACCATGACACTGCGTTCACCGGCCAAGGCCGCCGTGAACCAGGAGGCTGAGCGCCATTGGCGTGGCGGCGTCGCTCATGCCCTGGCCGGTCGCTGGAAGGATGCCGAAAAGTCGCACTCCCGAGCCACGAAGATCGCCCCCGGCGAATCGCTCTACTGGATCAACCTCGGCCAGGCGCGGCGCAAGCTCGGCGACCTCGATGGTGCCAGCGCAGCGGTGGAGGGTGCACTTCGTGCTTCGCCCGGCGATCCGCTGGCCACGCAGCTGCGGGTGGCCATCCGCATGGAGCGTCATCGCTACGAGGATGCGGTCGATGACGCCCGACGCGTCGCCGAGCGCCCGGGCGCCGACCACACCGCCTGGTTCGAATATGGTCAGGCCCTGCAGCATGCCGGTCGCAACCTCGAAGCGATCACGGCACTGCTGCAGGCAGTCACCCGCAAGCCCGACTATTTCGAGCCCTACGCGATCATGTGCAATGCCTTTGACCGGCTTGGCATGAATGTCGAGGGCCTCGAGTGCATTCGGACCGCGCTGGCATTTGAACCGGGATGGGGTTCCGGGCGGGTTGGCGCGATTTATCACAGCCTTCAGGCCTGTGACTGGTCCCAGCTTGAATCGGATCTGGCCGCCCTCGACGCGGTCATGGCCAAGCCCGATCCGCAGGCCTACATCCCCTTCATGTTCCTGTCTGCAGGGGTGGACGCCTCGGTTCAGCGGCGCATCTTCACCGAGTTTGCCAGCAACAATTTCGGCAAGATCGAGGCGATGCCGCCGGTGCTGCCGGCAGCACGCCCGGTCGGCTCGCGGCTCAGGATCGGCTACTTCTCGAACGATTTTCACAACCACGCGACCTCGATGCTGATCGCCCGCGTGTTCGAGTTGCACGATCGCGATCGCTTCGAGACGCGGCTCTATTCCTATGGTCGCGATGACGGATCGGCCTTGCGTCGGCGTATCGAGGCCTCGGGTGATGCCTTCATCGATGTCTCCGAATTGAGCGATCGCGAGGTTGCCAGGCGAATCCGCGATGACCGCATCGATGTGCTGATCCAGCACCGGGTTGATCCGGCCGTACCAATTGAGGATGTGGCTGGTGCGGTTAAGGACCTGGTCGCACAGGGCAAGGTGCTGCACTTTGGATTGTCGGAGCCCGGGG
>CAIKZV010000028.1 GCA_903831925.1 uncultured Burkholderiales bacterium | reverse complement strand
GTCGCGATGAATGTCACCGATGAGGCGCAGGTCGATGCCGGCGTGGCGCAGACCGTGGCGGCCTACGGCGGCCTGGATGTGATGGTCTGCAATGCCGGCATCCAGATCATCAGCGCGATCGTCGATTTCAAGTTCGAGGACTGGAAGCGGCTGATGGCCATCCATGCCGACGGGGCGTTCCTGTGCACCCGCGCAGCGATGCGAGCCATGATCGCCGGCAAGCGCGGCGGCTCGGTCCTGTTCATGGGCTCGGTGCATTCGCACCTCGCTTCACCGCTCAAGGCGCCCTATGTAACCGCGAAACACGGCCTGCTTGGTCTGGCCAAGGTGGTTGCCAAAGAAGGTGCCGCTCATGGGATCCGCTCGAATGTGATCTGCCCGGGCTTCGTTCGCACGCCCTTGGTCGAGAAGCAGATTCCCGAGCAGGCGCTGTCCCTTGGTATCTCTGAGGCCGATGTCATCAAGAACGTGATGCTCAAGGACACGGTCGATGGCGAGTTCACCACCGTCCAGGACGTTGCGACCACTGCAGTGTTTCTGAGCGCATTTCCGACCAATGCGCTCACCGGCCAGTCGATCACGGTCAGTCACGGCTGGCATATGCAGTGACATGCGGCAGTGATGCGCCAGCAATGCGGGCCGGTCCCTCGGTTGCGCATCCGGTCATTTACCTTTAACATCGTCAGGTTGTGCGATTTGCACACCATTGCACGGCGCGCATCCCGGCGCGGCCGCAAGTCAATCAAGGGAAATCATGTCCGTTGCTGAAATCGATAAGGCGAAGATCGTCGCCGATTACCAGCGCGCCCAGAACGACACCGGATCCCCGGAAGTTCAGGTCGCCCTGCTTACCGCTCGCATCAATGAGCTGACGGGTCACTTCAAGACCCACACCAAAGACCACCACTCGCGTCGTGGTCTGCTCAAGATGGTCAGCCGCCGTCGCAAGCTGCTCGACTATCTCAAGGGCACCAGCCCGGCGAGCTACAAGGCGCTGATCGAGCGCCTGGGTCTGCGCAAGTAATGACGTTTGCCGGGGCAGTGCCCTTCGACACGAGCCTTCGGGAACGGTCGGAATGGGGTACTGCCGGCCGGCCTTTCGTCACGATGCCCGTCGTTCATGGCGGGCATTTTTGTTTTCAGGTTGTCTGACATCGAGGCGAACCGCGCCGCCGAACGATCGCGCGGGTCATTGACCAAATAGAGGGAAAAACACGTGTTCGATATCGCAAAGAAAACCATTCAGTGGGGTCAGCACACGCTGACCATGGAAACCGGTGAAATTGCCCGTCAGGCCAGTGGCGCCGTGATGGTCACCATGGACGACACCGTGGTGCTGGCCACCGTGGTCGGTGCCAAATCGGTCAAGGCCGGTCAGGATTTTTTCCCTTTGACCGTTGACTATGTCGAGAAGTTCTATGCATCGGGTCGTATTCCCGGTGGCTTTTTCAAGCGCGAAGGTCGTCCGACCGAAAAGGAAATCCTCACCTGCCGTCTGATCGACCGTCCGATCCGACCGCTCTTTCCCGATGGCTTCTACAACGAAGTGCAGGTCATCGTGCATGTGATGTCGAGCAACCCTGAGGTCGACTCCGACATTCCGGCCATGATCGCCACCTCGGCTGCGCTGGCGATTTCCGGCCTGCCTTTCAATGGCCCGATCGGCGCGGCTCGCGTCGGTTATGTCGACGGCCAGTACCTGCTCAATCCGACTGCCACGCAACTCAAGACCAGCAAGCTCGATCTGGTGGTTGCCGGTACCGATTCGGCGGTCATGATGGTCGAGTCCGAAGCCAACCAGCTTCCCGAAGATGTGATGCTGGGCGCAGTGGTCTATGGCCATGACCAGATGCAGTCGGTCATCAAGGCGATCGATGAGCTGGTCGAGATTGCCGGCAAACCCGAATGGGAATGGCAGGCGCCGGCCCGCAATGAAGCCCTGATTGCCCGCATCTCGGCGCTGGCCGAGACCGGCATGCGCGATGCCTATCGCACCCGCAACAAGCAGGAGCGTACCCAGCTCATCCGCACCATCGAGAAGTCGGCTCAGGCGACCGTGATCGCCGAAGCGGCTGCAGCCGGCCAGCCGGCACCCGATGCCAATGAGCTCGGCAACATCCTCTTCGAGCTGCAGTCGCGCATCGTTCGCAGCCAGATCCTGTCGGGCGAAGCCCGCATCGATGGCCGCGATACCCGCACGGTTCGCCCGATCTCGATTCGCACCGGCGTGCTGCCGCGTGCCCATGGCTCGGCGCTCTTTACCCGTGGCGAAACCCAGGCACTGGTGGTGGCCACGCTTGGCACCGCGCGCGACGAGCAGATCATCGACTCGATCAACGGTGAATACCGCGATCGCTTCATGCTCCAGTACAACATGCCGCCCTTTGCCACCGGTGAAGCCGGACGGTTCGGTGCGCCCAAGCGTCGCGAAGTCGGTCATGGCCGTCTTGCCAAGCGCGCGCTGGCAGCGCTGGTGCCGCCGGTCGAGCAGTTTGCCTATTCGATGCGGGTGGTCTCCGAGATCACCGAGTCCAATGGCTCGTCCTCGATGGCGTCGGTTTGCGGCGGCTGTCTGGCGATGATGGATGCCGGTGTGCCGATCGACAAGCATGTTGCCGGTATCGCCATGGGTCTGATCAAGGACGGCAACCGCTTTGCGGTGCTCACCGACATCCTGGGCGACGCAGATCATCTGGGCGACATGGACTTCAAAGTGGCCGGTACCGCCAGCGGCATCACCGCGCTGCAGATGGACATCAAGATCCAGGGCATCACCAAGGAGATCATGCAGGTCGCTCTGGCCCAGGCCAAGGAAGCGCGCATGCACATCCTGGGCAAGATGCTCGAAGCCATGGGCGAAGCCAAGGCCGAAGTCTCCAGCTTCGCGCCCAAGCTCTACACCATGAAGATCAACCCCGAGAAGATCCGTGATGTGATCGGCAAGGGCGGTTCCGTGATTCGTGCATTGACGGAAGAAACGGGGTGCCAGATCAATATTGAAGAAGACGG
>CAIKZV010000027.1 GCA_903831925.1 uncultured Burkholderiales bacterium | reverse complement strand
TGGTTCGACGACCCGCTGCTGTCGACCTTCGTTCAGTATCCCGAAGGTGAGCTGGCGCGGCTGATTTTCCATGAGCTCGCCCATCAGGTGGTTTATGTGCCGGGCGACACCCCCTTCAACGAATCCTTTGCCTCGGCGGTCGAGGAGATCGGCGTTGAAAAGTGGTTCGCCCAGCGCAATGACCCGGCGGCGGCACTCGCCTACCGGCAATATGACGAGCGTCGCCGCAAGTTTCTCGAGCTGCTGATCCGCCACAAGACCTCGCTGGCCGAGGTCTATGCCAGGCCGGTGTCGGATGAGGACAAGCGTGTGGGCAAGCAGCTGGTCTTCGAATCCCTGCGGGCCGATTACCAGCAGCTCAAAGAGTCCTGGGGCGGCAATACCGCCTACGACCGCTGGTTTGCCCAGCCGGTCAACAATGCCAGGCTGGCCGCGGTGGGCGCCTACAGCGATCTGGTCCCGGCGTTTCGGGTGCTGTTTGATCGCTCGAATGGCGATTTCACGCAGTTCTATGCCAGCGTCCGGCAGCTGGCCGCGCTCGACAAAACCCTGCGTGATGCCCGCCTCGCCTCGTTGGCGCCGCCCAGGCTGATCGCGCAAACCGACTCGAACCGGCAAGTCGGGCGACAATAGCGCCGCAGGCGTCGGCCGGATGGCTGGCGATCGCCTTCGGGAGGTTGATGGCACGGGGTTTGCATTGACCCTGGTTGACGTCGCGTCTGGCGATTTGCCACGTCCGCTTCACGTCGCTTGCAGGTCATGAGGGAGTTGTACCCGTGTCGATCCATGTTGCCCTGAATCATCTGAGCCGCTACACCTACGACCGGCCGGTCGCGCTTGGGCCCCAGGTCATCCGGCTGCGGCCGGCGCCGCATTCGCGCAGTCGGGTGCTGTCGTATTCGATGCGCATCACCCCGGCCGGGCACTTCCTCAACTGGCAGCAGGATCCGCAGTCGAACTGGCTTGCTCGGGCGGTGTTTCCGGAGCGCATCACCGAACTCGCGATCGAAGTCGACTTCGTCGCCGAGATGGCGGTGTTCAATCCCTTCGACTTCTTTCTCGAGCCTTACGCCGAGAATTTCCCGTTCAGCTACGAATCGGCCGAACGCGACGAACTCGCGCCCTATCTGGCGCGCCTGCCGGTCACACCGCGCATCGCGCAATGGCTGGGCGAGGTCTCGCCTGAGTCGATGCGCACCGTCGATTTTCTGGTTGGCCTCAATCAGCGCGTGCAAAACGACATCAGCTACCTGATCCGCATGGAGCCGGGTGTGCAGACGCCCGAGCAGACCCTCGAGCTGCGCTCGGGGTCCTGCCGCGACTCGGCCTGGCTGCTGGTGCAACTGCTGCGCGGCCTCGGGTTGGCGGCCCGCTTTGTCTCGGGCTACCTGATCCAGCTGGTGCCCGACGTGAAGTCGCTCGACGGGCCGCAGGGCGCCACCCGTGATTTCACCGACCTGCATGCCTGGTGCGAGGTCTATCTGCCGGGCGCGGGCTGGATTGGTCTGGATCCGACCTCGGGTCTGATGGCTGGCGAAGGCCATATCCCGGTGGCCTGCACGCCCGATCCGGCCTCAGCCGCCCCGCTCACCGGGCTGGTCGAGCCGGCTGGCTGCGAGTTTGTCCATCTGATGACGGTCAGGCGGGTGTTCGAGGCGCCGCGCGTCACCAAACCCTACGATGCGCTGCAGTGGCAGGCGATCGATGCGCTCGGGCGCCAGGTCGATGCCGACCTGGTCGCGGGCGACGTCCGCCTGACCCAGGGCGGCGAGCCGACTTTCGTGTCGATTGACGACCGCGACGGCGCCGAGTGGAATACCGAGGCGCTGGGCCCCAACAAGCGCCGGCTGTCCGCCGAACTGCTGCAGCGGCTGCGCGCCAGTCAGGGCAACCAGGGCCTGCTGCACTACGGACAGGGCAAGTGGTATCCGGGCGAGCAGCTGCCGCGCTGGTCGCTCAACTGGTTCTGGCGGCGCGACGGCGATCCGATCGTGCGCGATCTGTCGGTGCTCGCCACCGAGGTCGACGATCATCCTCCGGCATCGCGGGGGATGCCGGACGCGGTCTCGACCATCGCCCAGGCCCGCGAACTCGTGCTGGGTGTCGCGACCCGCCTGGGCGTCGATCCGCAGATGGCCTTCGAGGCCTACGAGGATCCGGTGCACTTCGTTCATCGCGAGCAGCAGTTGCCGGTCAATGTCGATGTGCTCGATGCCAGGCTCGACGACCCAATGGAGCGCGAGCGTCTGCATCGGGTGTTTGCGCACGGTCTGGGTGAGCCGGTCGGCTGGATTCTGCCGATCCAGCCCGATCCGCGCCCCAGCGCTCCCCGGCCGGCGCCTGGCAGCGTCAAGCAGCCGGCCCAGCTGTGGCAGACCAGCGCCTGGCCCCTGCGCATGAACAAGTGCTTTCTGGCGCCCGGCGATTCGGCGATCGGCTATCGGCTGCCGCTGGCCTCGCTGCCGTGGGTCGCCGAGACCGACTATCCCTGGATTCATCAGGCCGACCCCAACCAGCCGCAGGGGCCGCTCGCGCCGCATCAGTCGCAGCTCGGCACGGCCTTTGATCCGCGTCAGGCCCCGGTGACCAGGCCAATCGCGCCGCGCGGCGTCCAGGCGATCGCCCGTCGTGGCGAGCCGCCTGCCCGTGTCGTGCAACAGATCGGGCGCGATGCCGGCGACGGGCAGGGCAGTGCGGCCGGCGGATCCTATTCGGGCGTCGCCCGGACCGCGCTGTGCATCGAGCCGCGTGACGGCCGCCTCTATGTCTTCATGCCGCCGGCGGCCACGCTCGACCAATACCTGCAGCTGGTTGCGGCAGTCGAGTCGAGTGCCAGCGAGTCCGGCCTGCAGGTGATTTTCGAGGGCTATGAGCCGCCCCGCGATGCTCGCCTGGCAGTACTGCGCATCACCCCCGATCCGGGCGTGATCGAAGTCAACGTCCATCCGAGCGCGAGCTGGGATGAGCTGGTGAGCCGCACGACCGAGCTCTACCAGGCCGCCCACCTGACCCGGCTGTCCACCGAGAAGTTCATGCTCGATGGCCGCCATGTCGGCACCGGTGGCGGCAACCATGTGGTGCTCGGTGGCGCCACGCCCGCCGACTCGCCCTTCCTGCGCCGCCCCGATCTGCTGCCCAGCCTGATCGCCTGGTGGCTGGCGCACCCTTCGCTGTCCTATCTTTTTTCGGGCCTGTTCATCGGCCCGACCAGCCAGGCGCCGCGCATCGACGAGGCCCGGCTCGACTCGGTGCGCGAGCT
>CAIKZV010000026.1 GCA_903831925.1 uncultured Burkholderiales bacterium | reverse complement strand
CTCGACGCTGTGCGTCTGATTGGTATAGATGCACAGGTCACCGGCAATCGCGAGCGACTTGCGCACGACCATCTCGGCGCTCAGATCGGTGTTCTCGATCAGGGCGCGCGCTGCGGCCTGCGCATAGGGGCCGCCCGAGCCGATCGCAATCAGGCCGAACTCCGGCTCGAGCACATCGCCATTGCCGGTGATGACCAGCGAATGCTCGGCATCGGCGACCGCCAGCATGGCTTCGAGACGCCGAAGCATGCGGTCGGTTCGCCAGTCTTTGGCCAACTCGACCGCCGAGCGCAGCAGCTGGCCGGAGTGCTTGTCGAGCTTGGCCTCGAAGCGCTCAAAGAGGGTGAAGGCGTCGGCGGTGCCGCCGGCAAAGCCGGCCAGGACGCGGTCGTGATGCAGACGTCGGATCTTGCGGGCGCTGGCCTTGATGACGATATTGCCAAGCGTCACCTGACCGTCGCCACCGAGCGCGACCTGCGTGCCCCGTCTGACCGAAACGATGGTTGTGCCATGAAATTGTTCCATGGCAAGAGCTTACCTGCCTTCAGTGGCGGCGCAATCGGACCTCGGCCAGATCGGGAATCCCCATGACCGCAAGCAGGGCTGCGACCAGCTGGTTCAAGTCCTTGAAGACCAGATACTTGCCGCCGCTGCGCAGCGCAACGACTTCGTTGAGCAGCTCGCCAGCCGACACGAAATCAAGTCGACGCAAAGCGCGGCAGTCGATGTGAATTTCAGCCCGATCGGCAGCGTAGGCGCGCAGGGCAGCCAACGCTTCCTGGGCGCGACCTTCGATTTCGCCCGTCAGCAGAAAGGCCTCTGCACCGACCTCGTAGTTGGGTTCAGCCACCGGCGCCTCGGTTGCCGAACCTTTCGATCCGGCCAGACGAAGGCTCGCCGGCATCGGCTCCCAGGGCGGCGGCGACACTTCGTAGGTCACGCAATAATCAATCGACAGATCTTCGAAGACCGACTCGCGACCCAGCACGCGCAGCAGTTCGAGCTGCAGCAGCCAGCAGGCATCGCTGTGGTCACGACGGCCATTTTCGGTCGCGCGGGACACCACTGCGAGCAGGGAATCAGCACCGGCCACCGTCAGTTCACTTTGCGCCTTGGCAAAGGCCGCGATCGTTCGATAAAGCAGCAGGGCGCCTTCCGGCTCGACACTGCGCACCAGGCTCAGGTCGAGCGTGATTGTCCGGTTGCGCTGCGAAAACCGCTTGAGCTGGTCGATCTGACGGGTCGCCTGGACATCGAGCACTGCGGGAAGCGCGACCGTCGCGGCAGACGCCGGGGCGTTCGTATTGGCGCCACCTGCCGCACCGGCGACGGTATCGTCCCAGGTGGGGGGCGAGGTTTCGAAGCGGCGGCTGAAATCGATCGCCAGCGAATCAAAGGCCGTGCGATTGCCGGTCAGGTGATAGAGATCGAAGAGCATGCTCCACGACTGGCGGGCGAAACTGCCGGTGAGCGGCTCGTGGATCGACTGCTGAAGCACCGATTCGGCCGCATCCGCCTGACCGTTGGAGTAAAGCACCGCCGCTTCTTCGAAGGCAGGCGGCAGGGTCGCGCCGCCGATCTCCATCGGCTGCATGTTTGCCTCGACCGCGACCGAATTCAGTCCCAAGGGCGCAACAGCGGTCGGCGGTGCCGACTTGCCAGCCAATTTGCCACCCGAAACAGCCGATTCAGCCACCGGCGGTACCGGATTCGAGGGGGTATAAACCGTCCCGGCCAGCGAAGCCTGGGTTGCACCGGGGCGAGCGACACGGCTGTCGTCACCCGAGCGCACGATCATCTGTGATTCGATTTCGTCGATCTTGGCCGCGGTCGCTCGAGCCACCTCACGCGGATCAGCCTGACGTCCGATCGACGGCGCAGGCGCCGCGGCGGTTGTCGCTCCGCGCAGGGTATCGACCACCGTCTCGGTGCTCGTGCCTCGCTTGCGCTCGGCGCTGCGCGCGTCTTTCTTGGCGAAAAATCGGAATATCACGGCTTTTAAATCAATGGGTTACGAGCCAGTCT